>JBGSTE010000008.1:0-3275 GCA_041736655.1 Phycisphaeraceae bacterium
GTCGCTCGCGGCACCGACGCCCGCGTCGACGATCACCGGGTAGTCGGCGTCGCCTTCCTTCAGGAGTTCCAGGATGATGCGGATCGCGTTGGGGTTCAGGACGCCCTGGCCACTGCCGATCGGTGAGCCGGCGGGCATGACGCTCGCGGCCCCGGCCGCCTTGATCTTCGTGGCCATCACCGGGTCGTCGCTGGTGTAGCACAGCACGTGGAAGCCGTCCTTAACGAGTTCCGCCGTCGCCTCGAGCGTGCCGACGGGGTCGGGCAGGAGCGTCTTCTTGTCGTTGAGGACTTCGAGCTTGACCCAGTCCTTGCCGGGGTTGTCGATCTGATCGAGTAGTTCTCGGCCGAGGCGCGCGACACGCACCGCATCTTCTGCGGTAAAGCAGCCGGCGGTGTTGGGCAGGATCGTGTAGCGATCGGTGTCGATGAACTCCAGGAGCGACTGGCCCTTCTCATTGAACAGCCGCTCGCGCCGAACCGCTACGGTGATCACATCGGCGCCCGAAGCGTCGAGCGCCTGCTGCATGCGTTCAAAGGTCTGGTACTTGCCCGTGCCAACGATGAGCCGCGACGCGAGGGTTCGGCCGCCGACGTGCAGGGGGGTGTCGAGTGGGGTGTTGAGGCTTGTAGTCATGGTTATTGTGCTAGGCCATCGGTGTGGTAAGGAGTTTGTGCAGCATCAATAAAAGATGTATTTGTCAACTTTCCAATCTTGTAAAGTACGCCGACACCGAGCAGTAACGCAAAGCAGATGACAAGCGATGTCAAAATCAAAACTGCCCAAAACCTCCCTGATTCCGGGCTAAACCGATTGCGAAAGGAGCGAAAAATCGCCCACTGTTCGTCGGCTGCGGCTTGAAGAGACTGCTTATCCATTGAATTTCTCATGCGATATTTTCAACTATATCTCCGCGAATCTGGCTTTGCAAAAATTGTGATTTACATAACCTCATTCATGCCCGTCATCCATTCACGCAGGATACGGCAAAGTACGTAAAACCCCAACGATAACGCAAGCAAGACGGTCATGCCGACGGCTATGCATGTTGCCCAGAACCGCCCTGAGTCACGATCAAATCGATGCCTGAACGCACGGATGATCGCCCATCGTTCATCAACTGTTGGCTCTTGATTGTTTTTGTCCATGCTGGGTCATCCTTCTACCCCCCGCCCACCAGCGTGACCAGTTCAACTTTATCACCATCGTTAAGTTGTGTCTGCCCGTGCTGCTTCTTGGGCACGACGTTCTGGTTGACCTCGACCGCCACCGCCTGCCCGGCCAGGCCCAGCTCCTTGATAAGCTCCGCAACAGTCGCCGCGTCGGTTTTTTTCGCTTCGCCGTTGACCTGAAGCACTTTCATGCAGACAGTGTAGCAGGGTCCAACCGGTTTTTTCCCGATTTGCGGGGGTAGCGGGCGACGCGCAGCGTCCCGTGCGAGTCGTGACCGATGCTTCGAACCGGACGCTGCGCGTCGCCCGCTACGCCTCAAGTGAGTCTGCACATGACGCTTCAAACTTGCACGCTGATCCTTGCCCTGCTGCTGTCCGCTTTGTCGTTCACCGGCTGCGGCGAGGGCGATACGCCTGCTCAGCCCGGCGGCGCTACCGACCACCCCGCCCCGCCGTCTGACTGGTCGATGCCTGTACTTGATACCGACGCGTTTGCCAGGCTGCGTGAGGAGGCCGCCGCTGCCGGGCAGGTGCTGGTGGTCGACTGCTGGGCGACCTGGTGCTCGTCCTGTGTGGCGATGTTCCCGCAGCTTCACGAAGCGATGGCCCAGCGCGGCGAAAAAGTCCGGCTCGTCTCCCTGTGCTATGACGAAAACACCAACGACGGCGAAGACTACCTCGCCAAGGCCCGGGCTTTCGTCATCGATCAGCACGCCTGGAAAAACGCGTACCTGGTCGACCCGGCCAGCAAGCAGGCGATCGGCCGATCGCTGAGCGAGGACTTTGGCGGGGCTTTGCCGGCGGTCTTTGTCCTAGGCAAGGACGGGCAACTGGTTTTTGCGATGCTCGAAACCCGCGGCGAGGTGGCGGATTGGGTTGCGGATATCGCCAAGGCAGTGGATGCGGCGGGGGATTAAGATGGTGCAGACTTTCGAGTGACCGGCGACACGACCCGCGCAGCGTGCCCCAAGCGGGCAAGCTGCGGGCTTGGGTTGGTCAATTGAAGGTCTTAGAGAATTCTCAGGCAGACACGGCGGCAGGGCTTACCCATGAAAACGATGAAGACCACCTGGACCAGCAAGTGCTACGACGTCTGGGCGTACTTCTATGACAAGACCTTTGGTGCGCTGGTCGTCAGCCGGCACCACACGGCCATGCAGCACATCCGCGCCAAGCCCGGCTCGCTGGTGCTGGACCTGGGCGTAGGCACGGGCATGATGCTGCCCGACTACCCGCACGACATCACCGTCATCGGGGCGGACCTCTCGGCGGGCATGCTCAATAAGGCGATGGGTAAGAAGCAGGAGAACGCCCTGGACCATGTCACGCTCGTGCAGGCCGACGCCATGTTCCCGCCGCTGGCTGAGCAGAGCTTTGACCACATCATGATCGCTCACACGATCAGCGTGGTGAGCGAGCCCAACAAGCTGCTCCGCTGGGCGGAACGGCTGGTCAAGCCCGGCGGGACGATCATCCTGCTCAACCACTTCCACGCGCAGAACAAGCTGGTCGCGTTCATCGAGACGTTCTTGAACCCGATCTTCATGAAGATCGGCTGGAAGAGCGACCTGGCGCTGGAGGACTGTCTGAAAGGCACGTCGCTGCACGTGCACTATCTCTTTAAGACAAGCTGGCTGGACCTCTGGCAGATCGCGGTCTTAAGCCCCCAGCCCGAGTCGGCCAAGCGCGAGACGAGCGTCGATGATCCGCAAGTGTCGCCGACGCTAAGGTTGGTGTGAAGTTTAGGGAGTCGGGAGTCGGGAGTCGGGAGTCGGAATGACTCGCGACTTCTTGCCGCCTGTTTTCGATTGCCTTCTGCCGACTCCCTACTCCCTACTCCCTACTCCCTGCATCCCTGCGAATATCGCCCGCACACCGTATCATCAAGCCATGATCAGTCGGCTGATTTCGATTGCATGCATGGGGTGGCTGCTGTTGTCGGCCGGGGCGCTCTCCGCGCAGACGCTCACCGAGCCGGTGCTGGAGTCGGACCTCATCATGCAGGCCCGCTCGGCGACGGTGATCAAGCAGGACAAGACAAACCTGATTTTGCTCGAGGGCGACGTTTCCGTCTCGGCCGGGGGCTACGCGTTTAAGGCCAAG
>JBGSTE010000065.1:0-4743 GCA_041736655.1 Phycisphaeraceae bacterium
GGCGGAGCGGGCGCATCACGGCCAGGTACTGCCAAAGCCCGACGATGATCGCCAATAGCACCGCGCCGGCGGCGGTCAGGCCCAGCAGCCAGAGCACCTCGGTGCGATGCGCTTGTGCACGGACCTCGATGCGCTCGATACGCGAAGACGTGTCCTCGATCTGTGATGCCAGGCGGTTGATGGCGCTGTTGATCGGCGCGAGTACCGACAACAGATTGTCGGCGGGGTCCGGCACGGTACGCGCCGCGGTCAACGCAAGGTTTAATTCATCACGCAGGGTCTGACGCAGGTCCGCATCCAGCACGTACGGAGCCGAGCCGTCATCCAGCCGAAGGATCGGCCGAAGGAGCGAAAGCTCGATGGCCTGCGGGTCGACGGGGCTCTGCCGGGCGACTGAGCGGGCCTGTTCGATCTCGCTAAGGAGTGCGTACGACTCGCGCAACTGGTCGTACTCGCCCAGGGCCGCGTCCAGGTCACGGTTGAGCCCGCCCAGTCCCCACAGGGCAGCGCCGGCGACGACCAGCACGGCCATCACCAGCACCGCGGTTTTCAGCGTCAGACGCGTGCCCAGCGACATGGCGACAGTGTAGTGCCAAGCGCGTGCAAACCATGCAGCCGGCCTTGCACGGGCACTAAATTCTTGCGACACACAAGACAAGGTCGGGGTGGGCCTGGCCGTTTGCGATCAAAAGGAATCACGCCTTGCATACACGCACGCTCCTGACTGCTCTGATTGCCCCGGCCTTGATCGTCGCCCTGCCCGCGATCGGCCAGCCTGATACCGAGAACACCCCGGCGACGACGCCCGCTCAGCCGGCCAACGGCTCGGACAGCCTCGACAACTGGTTCGGCGACCCGCTCATCGTCACGCCCTCGGGCTTCACCCAGCGAGCGCTCGAAAGCCCGTACGTCATCGATGTCGTCGGGCAAAACGAGATCCGCGACCTGGGCCTGCGCTCGGTCCCCGAAGCACTCAAGTACACCCCCGGCGTCATGGTCCAGCGCACCGCGCACGGCCAGAGCTCGCCCTATATCCGCGGCTTCACGGGCTTCCGCAACCTCATGCTCATCGACGGCGTACGCCTGAACAACTCCATCTTCCGCGAAGGGCCCAACCAGTACTGGAACTCCATCGACCCCTTCTCCATCGAACGCCTTGAAGTCATCAAGGGGCCTTCGTCAGTCATCTACGGCTCGGACGCGATCGGCGGCGTCGTCAACGCCATCACACGCAGCCCCTACGGCTTCTCCGACAGCAACAACCTCGCCGGCCGAACACAGGCCCGCTACGCCAGCAACGAACGCTCCATCGGCGGACGCTTCGAGCTTAGCCCTACCTTCGTCACCGAAGAAGATGTCTTTGGCGCACTCATCGGCATCGGCGGCAGCGACTTCGGCGACCTGCAGGGCGGCGACTCCGTCGGTCGACAACCCAACACCGGCTACGAACAATACTCCGGCGACGTCAAGCTCGAATACTTCATCGGCGACTACGGCCGACTGGTCGTCGCACACCAGCGCATCCGCCAGAACAACGTGCCTCGCACCCACTCGACCGTCAACGGCATCGCGTGGGAAGGCCTGAGCGTCGGCAGCGACCTCAAGCGAGAGTGGGACCAGGAACGCGAACTGACCTACATCCAGCTTATCGGCGAAGGCATCGAAGACTCGGCCATCAACGCGTTCAAGCTCGGCATCTCCTGGCAGGAAACCTATGAAGAGCGCGACCGCGTCACTGGCGGCTCGGCCCAACGCTACGAAGACACGCGCGTGGGCACCTTCGGCTTCTTCGCCCAGGCCCAGAGCGAAGTCAGCGATTCACTCACGCTGACCTACGGCCTGGACTACTACCACGACAACGTCGGCAGCGCCTCGAACACCACGACCTTCCAGGGCCCGGTGGCTGATGACGCGACCTACGACCTGCTCGGCGTTTATCTGCAGGGCGAGCTGGACCTGAACGATCGGCTGACGCTGGTGCTTGGCGGGCGTTGGAACTTCGCCGCCGCCGACGCCGACCGCGTGCAGGACCCGGTGACCAACCTGCAAACCTCCATCGACGATTCATGGAACGCCTTTGTCGGCAGCGCCCGGCTGACCTACGACATCAAGCCCGATGAGCTGGTGCTTTTCGGCGGTGTTTCGCAGGGTTTCCGCGCACCGAACCTCTCAGACCTCACACGCTTTGACAACGCACGCACCAACGAGTTCGAGATCCCCGCGCCGGGCCTGGACCCGGAGTACTACACCTCCTTTGAAGTGGGGTTCAAGGGACAGAGCGAAACGTTCGGCTGGCAGGCGTCTTACTTCTACACGCTCATCGACGACATGATCGTGCGCTTCCCCACCGGCAACCTCGTCGGTGCGGACTTTGAAATCACCCGCGCCAACGTCGGCGACGGCTATGTCAACGGCATCGAACTCGACGGCACGTGGAAGCCCACCGAGCCGGTCACACTCTTTGCCAACGGCACGTGGATGCTCGGCGAGGTTGATACCTTCCCGACCTCGGTCTCGCCGTTGACGACCGAGTACATCGACCGCAACATGCCCATCACCGTTAACGCCGGCGCTCGTTACGACGTGCCCGACAGCCCGCTTTGGGTCTTTGGCATCGTCACCGCCGCGGACGAGGCCCGCTTCCTCTCCACGCGTGATGCGGCCGACACCCAGCGCATCCCGCCCGGCGGCACGCCCGGCTACGTCGTCTTCAACCTCGGTGCGGGCTGGAAATTCTCCAACAACCTCACCATGACCCTCACACTCGAAAACATCACCAACGAGGACTACCGCGTCCACGGCTCGGGCGTCAACAACGCGGGCTTCGGCGCGATCGTCGGCCTGGACTGGAGGTTCTAAAACGCGTGTAGTCATGCAAAAACAGCCGGCGGCCTACGGACGCCGGACGAGAGAACAGGACGCTTGTCACTGCGTCCGGGGCCCGTAGGTCCCCGGCTATTGGAAGAAGGCACAGACGCACATCACCACGACGCCTGTTACGCCGTGAGCCACTTCCCCGTCTATCGAAAGCCACCTAGGATAAGGATGCTCTGACCGACTTTGAAACCATCCCGACCCCCCGCCGACGGCCGCTGCGTTTTTCGCTTCGGCTGATGGTGTTGTGCTATGCGCTGTCGCTGACGGCCCATGCGTCGGTGATGCTCTGGCTGGCGAATTCGCCGGTCAACCCCGCTTCGCCCTGGGCCGGCCGACCCGCGTCGATGCCCGATGGCCCGCGCCAGGAGGTGACCGTCACGATCACGATGCGGATGACCAACCTCGCACAGCCGGGCCGATCCATGCCCAGCGATCGCCTCGCGCTGCCCAGCGATACGGCCCCGACGAACCAGACGCTTGATCAGCTACTTAAGTCCTTAGCCGAGCAGCCGACCGATCAGCCTGACGCGTCGCAGGCGAACACCGAGCAGCTCGCCGAGCGCCAACCGCCGATGGACCCGCGTACGCCACTTGATCTGCCGTTGCCAGACGCGCAGTCGCCTGACGCATCGGCAGACACCGCGACCGCAAGCACCCCGCCGACGCCGCCGACCATACTTCCGCAGCCGACAGACGCGACCCCCGAGCCCGCGTTGGTGCAATCGGAGGTGACGCAGGCTGATGACACGGAGTCTGATGTAGCGCCGCCGGCGTTATCCGCGCAGGCGATGGAGGAGCAGGTGCGTGAGCTGATGGAGGTGGCGCTGCCAGCACTGGCACAGTTGATGCAGCCAACGGATCAGCCGCAAGCGACGTCTGAGCCGGCGACCGAGCCCGCGCAGCAGAACCCTTCGGCCGCGGCGTCTGAACCGCTGGCCATTGCCGAGCCGGCCACGCCGGTGCAAGCCCATGTGCCCATCGCATCAACCGAGCCGGTCGAACCTGTCGAACCTGCCGAAGCAGCGCCACCGCCGACCACCGCAGCCAGCGAGCCTGCCGAGCAAGCCAAGCCGGACGCGATCAGCACCGCGGTTGTTTACGACGAACTGAGCGTGGATCAGCGTGTCGAGTTTGATCGTAAAGCCCTGCCGACCTTGTCGTACAAGTCCAGGCAGTTCGGTGACAAGGGCACGATCGCGATCCTCGTCACCATCGACGCCGACGGCTCACTGCTGAGCTACGAAGTCATCGACGACGCCGGCCAGCCACGCCTGCTGGCCTCGGCGATCACCGCCCTGGAGGACTCGACCTTCCACCCCGCACAGATCGACGGCCAACCCGTCCGCAGTAAACGCCTGATCAAGTACGCGTTCTAATTCACGATCAACAGTACGAAGGCCACCCCCCTTCAGTGGGGTGGTGCCTCACCGATCTCACGCCTCAAGTCACCCAGCGCATTTACCGCTAAAATCCGCCCATGAAGCGTGACGTCTATATCACCGGCCTGGGCCCGGTCTGCGGGCTGGGGCTGGGCATCGATCAGGTCTGGCCCCGACTTTTAACCGGCGAAACCGCCATCGCGCCCGTCCGCGCCTTTGACGCCAGCGCCTTTGGCTCGGCCATCGCCGCCGAGCTGCCCGAGGGCTTTAGCATCAAGGACTTTGTCCCCAAGTCCTACCGCAAGGCGACCAAGGTCATGGCCCGCGACATCGAGATCGCCGTCGCCGCCGCGGACCTGGCTGCCAAGGACGCCGGCCTGACCACCGCCGTCAACGAAGACCTGCCGCCGAGCTACGACCCGGCCCGCGTGGGCTGTCATATCGGCGCGGGCCTGATCGCCGCCGACACCGACGAACTCACCGCCGC
>JBGSTE010000066.1:0-9852 GCA_041736655.1 Phycisphaeraceae bacterium
TCGATGCTGCCGCCCATTGAGCCGGCACGCTCCCGCCGCGTGGCGGGCAAGCCGCGCGGCCGATGGCTCTTCACGATGTTCCTGGTCTTGATCATCGCCGGCCTCAGCGGCGCGCTGTTCTACGAGATGGTCTACAAGCCCAAGGTCGCAGGACGATCAGACAACAACAAAGCGAAGGCCAAGTCGACCGAACCAACACCCACGACAACAGCACCCGTCGTTCCAGTCCGGCCCAAGCCGCCGATCGATACCACCCGACCGGTCACCGAGCCGCGGAACCTGACGCCGTTTGAAACGCCCCGCGACACGCAGGCGGATACGCCGGATACAACGCTGGCGGGCACAGCCCCCGTGCCCGATCCGTTCAGCCAAGGCCCGGGCCTCCTGGGCAAGAGCGCGCTGCAGGGCATCACCGTCAACAACACCGAGGGCCAGTTGCCCCAGCCCACGGACAAACCCGTCCGCCTGCCCGAAATCATTGAACAGCCGACCCTGCCGGGCATCGATCCCACGACGCCCGTCACGCCTGGCCCTGCGCCAGACCCGCAGGTCGACAACACGCCCAAGCCCAACGACAACACGCCCGCCGCGCCCCGCGCACAGGCCGCACGCATCGTCTTCCTCGTCGACGCCTCCGGCTCACTGGTCGACTCGCTGCCGCAGATGCTCGTCTGGCTTGGCGAAGCGGTCCGCACCATCGGGCCCGACGAGCGCTTCACCGTCATCTTCTTCAAGTCCGGCCAGGCCATCCAGGCCAGCGACACCGGCCTGATCACGCCCACACGCGATGCGCTTGCCGCCCTGCAACGCGACTGGCTCAACCCCGATGATGCGCCGGTCCTGCCCACCGGCCGATCCGACCCGAGCAAGGCCATCGCCGCGGCCCTTGAGCATCAACCCACCGATGTCTATCTGCTCTCGGACGAGTCCTTTGCCCGCTTCGCCGGCGACACCACCCGCGATCAGGCGGTCAAGCTCGTCGCCGACGCCCTGGGCGATGCCAAAGTCAAGGTTCACGGCGTGCAGTTCTTCTACCGCGACGAGGGCGGCGTACTCGAAACCCTCTCCAACCGATACGACGGCACCTTCGAGTTCGTCAAGGAAGCAGTCGTCCCCAACGCCGACCCCATCGACCTGCTTCAAGAACTCGACGGGGATGAGTAAGCCGCATCGCATCTCATTCTCGTGCGTGTACTCTGCCTGCTGATGTGAACATGCTCGGTAGCCGCCGCGTAACACGCGGGGGTCGAGTCATGGAAATCGTTTTGTGACGAACCAACCTTTTCCGATCTCAAGCGCGTCATCACTCGACCCCCGGGCGTTGCCCGGCGGCTACGAATGTGAAAACGCACGTGAATTAAATGCGATGCGTATAAGTGTGCGTGCAATTCTTGGGATGCGTTCAGGCTTTTGTCACCGCGAAGTCTGATCCAGAGAACTGCGTCTCGATCACCGGCTCTTCGTCCAGTGCCTCGATCGGCGAAGACTCAGCCTTGCCCTCGCGATGGATCAGCATCAGGTTGCGGATGTAGACGAACCAGCCCGTGGCCTGGCCCAGCACACCCACCGCGTCGCGCCGCCAGATGAAGTACACGATCAGCATGCTCGCGCCGATCAGCGACAGCCACCAGAACATCGGCGGGACGACCGACCGCTTGTGCTTCTCGCTGGCGACCCACTGCACCACCATCCGCGCGGTGAAGATCAGTTGCGCCAGCAGACCCACGCCGACCCAGAACAGGCCCGCCGTCGAACTGACGTTCAAGATCCGCAGGTACAGCGGCCGTTCCTGGAACTCTAATTCGATGAGCTGTGCGAATTCGACCGGCGAGATATCGTTGGACTTGCCGTCAAGCCAGGTCACGTGATAGACCAGTTCGCCGGCCTCGTTCTTGAGCAGGCGCGCCTCGCTCGCCTGGGCGGGGATGATGGACATCTTCCTGCCCGCAGCGTACTCAGACTTGTTTATCGCGTAGTAGATCGCAAATGACGCGACCAGCATCAGGAGCGATACGCCGAGCACCACCAGCTTACGCCTGTTGTTTCGGATCGGGGGCATCTTAGCGCGCCTCACGGTCGGTCGTTTTCGGGTCTGCGGTCACCACCGGTTTGGCGTTGGTCTTGCGAAGACGCTTGCGCATCCACCAGACGACGAAGCAGTCCAAGAGGCCGTTCCAGCCACGCGTGATGACGCCCACGCCGTACTTGGTGACCCCCGCGTGGCGCGGCCGATGGTGGACGGGCATCTCGACGACGCGTCCGCCGAGTATCGCGGTATAGACCGGCACGAAGCGGTGCATGCCCTTGTACTGGAGCGGAAGCTGTTTGGCGAACTCCGTGCGAAGGACGCGGGCCGAACACCCGGTGTCGCGGACGCTGTCGCCCAGCAAGAGCCCTCGGGCGCGTCGCCCCACAATACTGGCATAACGCCGGCCGATCGTATCCTTGCGGTTCCTTGAGCGGTCGCCCTGCACCAGGTCCGCCTCGCCCGCCTGCACTTTGCGAAGCATCGGCAGGAGGTCCGCCGGGTCGTTCTGCAAATCCGCATCGAGCGTGGCGGTGCACGGCGCCGTCGCCGCGTGGATGCCCGCATACATCGCCGCGGACTGGCCCTGACAGTCATCACGCGCCAGCAGCCGGACCCAGGTATGTTCGTTCATCAAACGCAGGATCGCCCGGCGTGTGTCGTCCGACGAGCCGTCATCGACAAGGATCAACTCCACCGCGACGCCCTGCTGACGCAGCGATTTGTCGACCTGCTCCACGAGCATCGCGAGGTTGCCCTCTTCGTTGTGCGCGGGGATGACCAGCGACAGGTCCGGTGTCGGGTTATCGTCCTTGTGCAAATAAGAACTCATGGGTGGCTTATCGGTTGTTTAGATACAGGTAGTTTAGATCGCTGTCGCTATCGCCAATGGTGATATGCAGCCAAAGCCTTCGTTGCCGCAATCATCGGCCAGCGCGCGCGTTTGTGCCTGACCGATAAGCACGCCAACACTCAACTCGCCCGCGATCCGCCGAGCACCGTCACCAAGAGTAACACGCCCAGGCCCATAAAAATCGCCATCAGAATCGCCGGCAGGAGAACAAAGTGCTGCAGGTCCTTCGCCGGGCTCTTGAGGTACGGGCCACTGCGGCCGGACGATCCGCTGCCTTGCCCGGCCAGTTGATCGCCCTGCGCCTGACGTGCCACGAGATACGCCAGCACATCACGCAGCTCGCCCGGGCTGAGCTTGTCCTTCATCGTCGGCATCAGCGACTGGTCGCCGGTGATCGGCAGGCCTTGGATCGCGCTGCGATCGAGAATCTCTTCAACGCCATCAGAGTTGGCGAGCACGATCTTCGCGGGTGTTGACTTGACGCTGACGACTCGGCCGGTCTTGATCGACCCGTCCTTGAGCGTGATCGTCGAACTCGCGTAGCCGTCGGCGATATCTCGGCTGGGGTTGACCAGCGCGTTGTAAAGGTAGTTGACATCGCGCAGCCGACCGATCGCGCCCAGGTCCGGCCCGACACTGCCCTTGCCGTCAACCGTGTGGCAACGCACGCACTGGGCCGCCGTGTTGTTGGTGAACAGGTCCCGCCCACGCTCGGCGTCGCCACCAGCCAGCACCGCGTCGCGGATAAACGGCTCCTCGCCGGGCAACAGGTTCTGCTCGGTGTAACGCTGCACCGCGACACGCACTGGCAGCGGCATCGCTTCGTTACCGTTGACAGCCTGCACGACATCCAGTCGCAGCGACGCGTCGAGCTTGCCACTCTTAAGCGCATCGGTCAGTTGCACAAACACCTCGCCGACGATCTGGCCGTTGGCCTTACCGGCACCGAGGCGCGAAATCGCGTCCTGCTGCTCGATGAGCTGAGCGGTCTTGATCGCTTGCGCGTAACTCTGCAAGCCCGCCTGCTCGTCCAGGCCCACGAGCAGCAGACGCGCCGCGATGCGCAGGCTCGCAGACCCGTCGGCACTGCTGGCGATCTGCTTCGTGGTGTCCACCGCCAGCGCGCGGTCGGCCTCGGCCAATAGTTGCAACGTGCCCAGACGCAGCGCCTCGGGCTCGGCCGCGTTCAGCGCCATCTGCGCCAACTCCGCAGGCGAGGACTTGGCGACGTGTTTCTGAATCAGCGTGCGGGCGCGTGTTGCAAGCTGGGTGTTGGGGTCGCTGGCCATCGTCGGCAGGTACGCGGTCATGGCCGAGATGGCTTCTTCCATCGCCTGCGTCTCACGCGGCCACCACGCGCCCCAGACGCCCTCGCGATTGCGCTGGGCCGACCATTGATCCAGTTCGCTCAGCGACAGCAAGCGGAAGCTCTCCGGCGCTTTGTCGTTTAGCGCCAAACGCCCCAGTCGCATCGCGCTGTCGGCATCGCCGAGCCGGACGTTCGCCTCGATGACACGCCGCAGGATCGGCTCGATCATGCGATCAGGCGTAAGCGTGTCGCTGATCGCAGCAAGCGCAGGCATGGCCGCGGTGATGCGCTTGTCGTAGATGGCGCGGGCCGCTTCGGCGGCGGTGAGTACGTCACTGTCATCGAGGTATTCGGCCAGAAGCGGGCTGTTGAGCCGACGCATCGCGAGCACCGCACCAAGCCGCGCGGCGGGGCCGCGCCCTTTCGCTTCGCTATGGATCGCCTCGGAGTCGCCGATGAGTGATAAACCATAGCTCGCGGCATGGCGGATCGTGGCGTCGTTGTTGTCGTTGCGTTCGAGGAGGTCAAGCAGCGGGATGATGTCTTCGATTGTTCCGTTCTTTCCAAGTGCTATCGCAGCGTGGTAACGGACTATAGTGCTCGTGTCATTGAGCATACTTGTGTAATTCTTATTTGCTGGAAAATGAGTATCGCCTAGCAAAGCTACAGCTTGTGCGCGGACATGCTCGCTCTTGTCTATTAAGGCCGGCAAAAAATCTGCTGGACTTATTGGTTTCCTTCGTACCTGCATCCCCATTGCCCATAAAGCATGAAGACGCGAAAGTTCTGAGGCATTCGAATCAAATGATAACATCCATAAGTCTGAAGATAAGGGTCGTTTCGCCAATTCCCACTGCGCAGCGATCCGTACCCGCTGATCCCTATGCCCCAAGAGTTCAATCAATTTTTTATCGCTGAGCTTGTCAAACCCACCGGCAAACAGCGACTGCACCTCCTTGATGACCGCCGCCTGTTCCGCATGCGCCGCGGGGTTGACCATCGTCTTGATGTAGCCGCGCGGGTTGGCGATCCAGCCGCCGCCCCAGTCGGCCAGGTACAGCCGGCCGTCGTAGCCCCAGGCGATATCCGTGATCGTCTGACCATCTACAAAGGCGCTGTCTTCGGTGACTTTGAAGCTCGCGCCGTCCGGCTCAAGCTGCACATGCCGAACGCCCGGCGGGAAGTCGCACATCAGGAAAGAACCGTTGGCTGCAAAGCTGTCGCCCGTGCCCGGATAGTGCGCCAAGCCCGAGGGCCCGCGGCCGACATGCGCTAGCGGCGGGATGATCCACGCGGGCTGGGACGGGTCGTTCTTGTCCTTGCGCAGTTCCCACATGTGCTCGCGCAGCCAAGGGCCGCGGTGATCCAGTGATTGCACATCCTGGTCCCAGCCGCTGTCGCCGCCCTCGGGCAGATAGGTGAAGCGTGCGAGGTCGCCGGCGTCGCAGTTGTTGTCGCCGGTGAAGAGGTTGCCGTAGTTGTCAAACGCCAGTTCCTGCGGGTTTCGCAGGCCGGTGTAGAAGACTTCGAGCCCGCTGCCATCGGGCCACATGCGAAAGACCGCGCCCCGACTCTTGCTGAACAGGTGCTTGCCTTCCCGGGTCGTGATGTTGTAGCCGCGGTCGCCGATGGAAAAATAAATCCGACCGTCGGGCCCGAGGATGAGCCCGTGCAGGTCGTGGCCCGAGTAGCCCCAGCGCAGGCCGTAGCCATAGGACAGGCTTTCGCGCTCGCCGGGCGTGGTCTTGTCCGCGTCGCCGTCGCCGTCCTTGTCTTGCAACAGCCAGAGGTTGGGGATGTTGGTGAGGTAGACCCTGTTGTCGTGATAGAGCACGCCCGACGCGGTGCCTTCGACCTCGCCGTTAAAACCATCGGCGAAGATCGTGGCGCGGTCGGCCTTGCCGTCGCCGTCGGTGTCCTGCACGAAGCGGACTTTGTCCGCCTCGGCGGTGAACTGCTCGCGCGGATAAAAGCTGCCGGCGATCAGGCGTTCGATATGCGCAGCGCGGTCGGCGACCGACTGCATCTGTAAGTCATCCTGCAGGCTGTTACTGCGTCGCAAAGGTTCCCAGACAATCGCGAGGATCGCATTGCCCGCGCGCCAGGCTTCGCAGACGTACAGGTTGCCTTGCGGGTCGAAGGTCAGCGAGATCGGGTTCTGCGACATGCCCGGCGTCGTCCACGGCTGCGTCACGCGGCTTTCGCGCACCGCAGGCCCGGGCAGGTGGATCGACTCGGGCGTCGCTTCACGTGAACGCGTGTTGTCATCCGCATCATCGGCCGCCCGCGACACCGAGGGCACGCTATGGATCACAAGGATTGCCGTGAGAGCGGCGACGGCAAGGGAAAGGGAAGTCGTCAGGGCTGATCGTGGCCGGGTCATGTGGTTGCGCCTTCTATGCTGTCACAGTGAACATGTTGCGAGACTGGTGCGAGCGAAAGGAAAGTATATGAGCCCAATCGTATCGACGGATGTGAGTCGATGCGTCTGGCTGTGCAGGCTTTCATGTGCGGGAATAGCGATATTCGTGCCTGCGAGACCTATCACGGGATGAACGAGATCAGGCTGCAGCGGCGGGTTTGACTGGCACCGTTTGATCAGGCAATGATGATCAAAGATGAAGATTTTCCTTCAATCCTTCAGCACAAGATCGTCGCATCGCATCGGCATGGCTTCCAGAGTCTGCCTCAATCGCGACACGTGCGGTTCCCACTCGCCGAGGTTGATGACGCATGACTTTCTCAAGACGCCGACGCGATACTCCACACGGGCGGTGTAAAGAAGATGCGAAGCAAATAAGCCGCCTGACTTTACAGGCTGAAACCCCACGCGCTCTATCTGTTCGGACTGAATACGCTTAACGTAGACTGGCACAAACAAAACAAGAACAAGCACGAGCATCCCCGATCGCTTATCGAGCACGGCGACCTTATTGATTCCAAGGGGTAAAATAAAGGGTAAAAAAAGCAGCATAATGAACCACCCATTCCGCTCCATGATCAAACTTAAAATGCACACCAATGTCACGGGCACCAGTCTGGCAACAATCGTCGCAGCATTACTCGCCAGGATCACGCGATCACGCATGACATAGCTGAGCCGCCCCGCTACCGCCCACGGCAGCCAGAGCGCGATGAAGATCACTAGTGCAAGGCCCATCATCAAAATCGGCCGCACCGGCCAATCGCCCAGGTGTTTGAGCACCGAGCCTTGTACGATCGGCGGCAGCGTCGGGCCGAGGTAGCCGTAGTACCAGCCCTGTCCTTCGTTGAGTCCGCGGGCGTAGGTGCCGTAGTTCAGGCCGATCATCGCAAGTCCGTAGACGAACCAGAAGAGGACCGCGTTGCGCAGGTCGGGCAGCGTGGGGCGGTAGCCGCTAACCATGACGGTATAGATCGCGGTGGCCATGATCGAGCCGTGCAGGGTCCAGAAGATCCAGAACTTGATGTTGTCGGGTCCGCCGATATCGCTGGTGGGCGTGAGGAAGGCCTGCGTCGTCAGGCCAAAACCGCCGAAGTACATGACCGTCCGCATCAGCCGGCTGGGCAGCCAGAGCGTGACCACCGCGAAGAGCCCCAAGAGGTCGCAGGCCTGGATCGGCAGGCTCTTGTCGTACTCGATATTGCCCGGCAGCACGTAATAAACGCTCGAAAAGAGCCAGGCCGCGAGCCCCGCCGCGCCAAGCACCCTGCGGGTCATGCGGTCATCGCGTCGCCCGGCCAGCACCAGCACAGCCACCAGGACGCCAAAAACCACGAGCGTCACCGCGTGCTGCGTGGGCGTCATCGGGCTCGGTGGCGGGGTCTGAGCGAGTAAAGGCAGGGCCATCAAAGGCGATCCTCAAAGACGGGAACACGTCGGCCGCCACTTGCTGGAGCGGCAGGCCGGTCATGGTAGACTAACGCAGGCCGGTCAAGATTCTTCCCACGATAAGCCGGGGCCCCGTGGATCGCCTGCTGCAACCGCCACCCATGACCATCAAGCCCTTCAAGATACCCGTCGGCCGCAGCCGACCGCTGCGAGACACGATGCTCTGGGCCTCTCGGCCGATCGTCGAGCGGGCCCTGCGTTTCCCGGCCATGAACGCGATCTATGAAGAGATCCAGTCCTGGAAAGACGACCACCGGCATTTTTCTGACAAGGTCCTGACGGCGCTGGGCGTCGAAGTCGATGTGCCCGCCGAGCAACTCGAACGCATCCCCAAGGAAGGCCCGGTCGTCGTCATCGCCAACCACCCCTTCGGCGGGATCGAGGGGCTGATCCTCTGTTCGCTGATCCGCAGGATTCGGCCGGACGTGAAACTGCTGGCGAACAACCTGCTAGCGATGATCCCGGACCTGCGTGACTCGTTTTTCTTTGTCGACCCCTTCGAAGGCCGAAGCGCGATCGCACGGAACATCGGCCCGACGCGGCAGGCCATGCACTGGGTCCGCGAGGGCCACCTGCTGGGCGCCTTCCCGGCCGGCGAGGTCTCACACCTGACGCTGCGTAAGCGTGCGGTCGTCGATCCGCCATGGAACCCGACCACCGCGCGGATCATCCAGAAGACCGGCGCGACGGTTGTCCCCGTCTTCTTCGACGGCCAGAACAGCCGGCTCTTCCAGGTCGCTGGGTTGATCCATCCGCGATTGCGGACCGTCATGCTGCCCACCGAGATGCTGCGTAAGCGCCACGCCCCGGTGACGGTACGCATCGGCAGCCCGATCACGCCCCAGCGGCTTGAGCGCTTTGACGAGCCGAACAACCTCAACGACTACCTCCGCGTGCGGACCTACCTGCTTAAGCCGCAGAAACAAGTCGAGAGCGAAACACCCGACGAAGAGCACAAGGTCAGCGTTGTGGCCCCGACGCCCAGGCAAACGCTGGTCGACGAGATCGCCGACCTGCCCGCGGACCAGCGCCTGTTGACCCAGGGCGAATACGACGTGTTCTACATGCGCTCTCCGCAGGCCCCGGGCCTGATGCGCGAGCTCGGCCGGCTGCGCGAACTGACCTTCCGTGAGGTCGGCGAGGGCACGGGCCAGGAGATCGACATCGATCGCTTTGACGACTACTACCTGCAGCTTGTCGTCTGGCACCGTGAAAACAGCGAAGTCGTCGGCGGCTACCGGCTTGGGCCCACCGATGAGATCCTGCCCAAGTACGGCAAGGACGGGCTCTACACCAACACGCTCTTCAAGTTCCGCAAAAACCTCTTGCAGCAGATCGACCCCGCGCTCGAACTGGGCCGATCATGGGTCGCCTTGGACTACCAGCGCAGCTACGCCCCGCTCATGCTCCTCTGGAAAGGCATCGGCGCATACATCTGCCGGTACCCGCGCTACCGCCGGCTCTTTGGCCCGGTGTCGATCAGCGCCGAGTACTCTTCGATGAGTAAACACCTGCTCACCGCGTTCCTGACCCTCAACAAGTTCCTGCCGGACCTGGCCAAGCTCATCTCCCCGCGCAACCCGATGAAACGCAAGGAAGTCCGCCAGTTCGACCGCCGGGCCTTCTCCACCGTCGCCGGCTCGATGGAGGAAATCAACGAGCTGGTCAGCGAACTCGAAGCCGACGGCAAGCCCATCCCCATCCTGCTCAAGCAATACCTCAAGCTCAACGGCCAGTTGCTGGGCTTTAACGTCGACCCGGACTTCGGCAACGTCCTGGACGGCCTGATCCTG
>JBGSTE010000088.1:0-3518 GCA_041736655.1 Phycisphaeraceae bacterium
CGCCGCTGATCGTCTCGCCCATCGGGGCCCAGTCGTGATCGGCCCGTGGACCTGGTTGGGCGGCGCGTGGGCAGTCACCGCGGCCCTGTTCATCCTCGTGTGGTACGCCTGTCACCGCATACGCAACGCGGGCTACATCGATGTCGCCTGGGCGCTGATGATCGGTCTCGGCGTGATCGCCAGCGCCTGCGTGCTAAGCGGTGAGCCGCTGCGGCTAGCGCTGGTTGCGGTCATGGGCGCGGCCTGGGCGCTGCGGCTGGCGCTGCATTTATTTAAGCGTCTCTACGGCAAGGAAGAAGACGGCCGATACGCCCACATGCGAAAGTCCTTCGGCGACAAGGCCGCTCTCGCGTTCTTTGTCTTCTTCCAGATGCAGGCTGTGTTTGTCGTGTTGTTCCTCGCGCCGATGGTTTCGGCGATGACACGATCGGGCCCACTAAACTGGCGCGATGCGCTTGGCGCAGGCATCTGGTTGTTGGCACTCATTGGCGAAGCGATCGCGGACAAACAGCTTGCTCAATTTAAGCGTGACCCGGCCAACGCGGGTCGGGTCTGCATGCGTGGGCTCTGGCGATACTCACGGCATCCGAATTATTTTTTCGAATGGGTTCACTGGTTTGCGTACCTGGTGATCGGCGCGCGGTTGAGTGAGTCGATTGGTTTAGCGGCCCTGGCTGGGCCGGTGGTGATGGGGGTTTTTCTGATTTATGTAACGGGCATCCCCTACACCGAGATGCGCGCGGTGCAGAGTAAGGGCGAGGCGTATCGGGCGTACCAGCGACAGACGAGCGCGTTTTTTCCTTGGTTTACACGCAATAATCGCGCTGAGAACTCACCGCAGAGTTCACAGAGATCGCAGAGTTAATAGTCTTATCTCTGCGATCTCTGCGCACTCTGCGGTGAAACACGAAGGATCAGATGACACAGCAACACGTACAACATCCCAGGGTAAACCAACTGCCGAGCGACACCGAACGCGAGCGCGGCCTGATGGGCCTGGCTGAGCGCGGCTGGCTGCCTGATGCGCTGATCCGCATGGGCATCCGTCGCTTGCTGGCCGAGCGACTGCACGAGGAATCGCTTGGCGGTGATGCGGCGATTGTGCAGCGCACCACCGCGCTGCGCGGGCGTTTATCGCAAGGCCCGATCGCGGTGAAGACGATCGACGCCAACCGCCAGCATTACGAAGTACCCGCCGCGTTTTACACGTACTGCCTGGGTCATCGCCTCAAGTACTCCGGCTGCTATTGGCCAGAGGGCGTGACGAAACTTGATCAGGCGGAGGACGCGGCCCTGGCGCTGGTCTGCGAGCGGGCGCAGCTTGCTGATGGGATGGACGTGCTTGAACTCGGCTGCGGCTGGGGCTCGCTCTCTTTATGGATGGCGGAGAAGTATCCCGCATCGCGCATCACGGCCGTATCCAACTCCGCCTCGCAGCGGGCGTTTATTTTGTCGCGGGCTGCCGAGCGCGGGCTGTCCAACCTCAACGTGATCACCGCGGATATCAACGATTTCTCGATCGATCAAAGCTTTGACCGCGTGGTGAGTGTCGAGATGTTCGAGCACATGGCCAACCACCGCGAATTGATGCGCCGGGTGGGGGGCTGGCTCAGGAATGATGGCCGGTTGTTTGTGCATGTCTTCAGTCACCAGCGCTTCACGTATTTGTTTGAAGAAGAGGGCCGGAGCAACTGGATGGGCCGACATTTTTTTACGGGTGGGATCATGCCCGGCCACGACTACCTGCCGAGTTTTGATGAACACCTGCGCTGCGAAGAAAGCTGGTGGCAGGACGGCACGCACTACCAGAAGACGGCCGAGGCCTGGCTGAGCAACACCGACGCCCATCGCGATGCGATCCTGCCGATCTTTGAAGGAACCTATGGCAAAGCGGCGGCGAAGACCTGGCTGCAGCGCTGGCGGATCTTCTTCATGGCCTGCGCAGAGTTGTGGGGTTACAAACACGGCCGCGAATGGGGCGTGTCGCACTACCGGTTTGTTAAGCATTCTTAACGCCAAGGGGCCAGGGGCCAAGTCAGCCAAGATCAGGCAAGTGGCCACAAAAAGGCACAAAGGGCTCAAAAAGAGCACCCTGTCTACTCAAATCTTTTTGTGCTTCTTGTGCTTCTTGTGCTTCTTGTGGTAGATGATGGAATCTCGGCTTGCTTGGCCCCCTTGGCCCCTTGGCGTTGAAAGCCCGCCCGCCTTTTCGCCTCATCTTGTCGCTCAAATCCAAACCCCCGAAATCTGTCAACACAGGACTTACGAGCGAAAAATCTCCAGAGAACCGCAAAATGCTCGGAAAATGCTTGCATCTGTGCCGTCGGGCCGATATGTTTTGATGTCAGTACGGGCTTGTAGCCCATCAAGGATTCAACGATGAACCCCAGGCAGCACTCCATTTTGACCCACCTTCAGCGCATCGTCGATGCGCTGCTGCCTGGTGGCACTTGGCATCTGAGCCGGCTCTCGGCTGCGGTATGCCCGGCGGAACGCGTCGCCTCCCGAGCGACCGACGTCAAAGCCATGCGTAAGCACCGCGGCCAATTCCGCGGCAGCCGCACGGCCTGACCCCCGCCACCGCCCCCACAACTCAGGCAGCGTGGTGTGACCCCGACAGGGTGTTTGCGCCTTGTTTTTCCCTTCGATTCCTAATGAATCGGCGGGCATTTGGGCTAAGACGGTCTTAGCCTGTTCTTTGGCAAGTCAGTAGCGGCTTCATCAAACCCTCAGCCAGGCGCCGGCCGAGGCAATGCGGGAGTCGCTCCTGACCCAGTGTAAGGAGGCCTGTTATGGCCGAGTACCAAACACGAACCTTCTCGATCGGCGTGTTGACGCGCCGGTTCAACGTGTCGGCAGAGTCGCTGCGCAACTGGGAACGCGCAGGCCTGATTCCCCCGGCACACCGCACGCCCGGCGGGCACCGGCGATATCGACAGGACCACATCGATGCGGTCCACAAGCTGCTCTACGCCCCGGCCGTCCGGCTGGGTGTTGTCGACATTGACGACCACGAAGACAGCGAAGCTGTCACGGTGTCGCCCGGTCGGCAGGCGGTGCTGGTCTAATACGCGGCAGCGGGTTCGTGAATAACTCGCAGGCGCAGCGCGGCAGTGCTGCGCCTGTTTTGATCCGACATGAATCGTTTGACTGACAGCCCGCATCGGGGCGGGGTCCACCTTTGCTGCGTCCTTGCCGTGATGCTGTCTGCAACAAGTTTCTGCCTATGATGACTTTGTTACGCGTACCCAACGGAGAAGACCATGGCCAGCCCATTATCGACAGCGGATATCGAACAGGCGCTCGCATCGTTGCCCGGCTGGGCGTATTCGGGTGGCAAGCTTAGTAAGACATACAAGCTCGTCGACTACAGCGCGGCGCTGGGGTTTATTGTTCGCATCGGCCTTGAAGCCCAGTTGCGTGATCATCACCCCGAACTCTACAACGTTTATGCGACGGTGAAGATCGAGCTGAGTACCCACGACGCGGGCGGACAGGTCACGCAGAAGGATGTGGAG
>JBGSTE010000097.1:0-12523 GCA_041736655.1 Phycisphaeraceae bacterium
GCAGGCGCTGCGTGAGCAGGGCCACCCGCCGACGCTCGTGACGATCTACCTGCGTGGCGGGGCCGACCCATTGAATGCGATCGTCCCGGCTGGGGACCCGCAGTACTACGTCGTCCGCCCGACCATCGGCATCCCCGCCAAGTCGGACAACGCCGAGAACCCCGCGGTCATCCCGCTGACCAATCTCTTCGGCCTGCACCCGGCCCTCAAGCCCCTGCATAAGCTCTACGAAGAGAAGAAGTTTGCCGCGCTCATGTGCTGTGGCTCGACCCACGACACCCGCAGCCACTTCGATGCCCAGGACTTCATGGAACGCGCTGCGCCGGGCATCAAGACCGTCACCGAGGGCTGGCTCAACCGCTACCTCACCGCGACGGCCTCGAGTAACGACCGCATGCTCCGCGCGGTGTCGCTGCAGCCGACGCTGCCACGCTCCTTGCGGGGTCAGTACCCCGTGCTCGCGGTGCCCACCGGCGGCGCGGACCGGGCGATGAACGTGTTCGAGCGTTTGTACAGCTGCGACGACAACGCCGAGGCCCAGCGCAAGAACACCCAGGCCAACCAGCCGGGCCAGCCGAACAACGGCGAAGGCCCACGGCTTAGCGAAGGCCCGGCCATCGCGCCGGTTGAAAAGGCGGAGGACCACCTCAACGAGCAACTGGTCATCAAGGGCCAGGAAAGCATCGACAAACTCCGCCACCTCCGCGGGATCGTGCAGGGTGGGGACCGGGGCAACTACCCCAACTCGGGCCTGGCGCGTCAACTCGCCGACATCGCCAAGGTCATCAAGGCCGGCGAAGGGCTCGAAGTCGCCGCGGTTGACTACGGCGGGTGGGACCACCACGCGTACCAGGGCGGAAGCCAGGGCACGATGGCGAACATGCTCGGCACGCTGGCCGAGGCGATCAAGGCCTTCCACGACGACCTGGGCCCGCACATGGACAAGACGCTCGTGCTGGTCATGTCCGAGTTTGGCCGAACGGTCTACGAGAACGGCACCAACGGCACGGACCACGGCCACGGCGGTTTCATGCTCGCCATCGGCGGGATGGTCAAGGGCGGCAACGTCTACGGTAAGTGGACGGGCCTGGAAAAAGCAGCGATCTATCAGAACCGCGACCTGCCGGTGCACATCGACTTCCGCGTCGTCTTCGCCGAGGCGCTGTACGCACTCTTCGGCTTCCACGCGGACAAGACCGACTTCTTCCCCGAGTACAAGGCCAACGACCAGCCGGTGCGATTCCTGACACCGATCGCGACGGGGTGAGTGTCATCGGCTTTCGATTAACCGCGGCGGTAAGCGTCCTGTATTTTGAAGCAACTAAGCGATTCGAACGGGACGCTGCGCGTCGCCCGCTACGCTTTACTGATTGCCGTCCGCCTCGATCTGCAGCGTGAACTGCTTGCCGTCTTTCTCCATCAGCACCCAGTCGTCGGCGACGTTGACGAGTTTGTAGCCCTGCACGCTGGCGCCCTGCTTGTAGAGCTTGCCGTTGATCACGGCGAATCGGCCTTCGTGGCTGGTGACGATGGATTGGAGTTCGAGGGTTGGAGTTGGGGTTGTGCTGGGGGTGGGGGGTTGAGGGGGTTGACCGGCCGCTGAAGCGGCCTCAGCTTGGGCCTTGGGGGTGGGATTGGCGGAGAGCATGGGCGTTTGGCGCTTGAGGTTGCCGAAGGCGTCGCGCATGTCCGGGGCTTGGGGGTCGCTCTTACTTGGTGCGATGACGTCGATAAAGAGGTCCTGGCCGAAGACCAGTTCCTGCGTATTGGCCTTGATCTTGTTTGGTTCATGGACGAGGACGAAGTAGCAGCCGGCGGTGATGAGCAGGAGCATCAGCAGGACGAAGCTGAAGGCGCGCAGGCCCGAGACGTTGTGGTCGATGGGTTCCGGGCCTAACCTCGGCGCGGTGTAGTTGGGCCGGGTGATCGCGGTGATGTCGTTGTGCGGCTGAGGCTTGACGGGTAGCGGGGTGCGGACGACGGGCGCAGGCTTCGCGGCCGATTCCTGCGGCGCGGCGACTTCCTCGATGAGCTTGTCGGTCCGCTTACTGGTCAGGGCCTCGGCGGCCTCGGTCGAAAACAACTCGTGCTCGTCGGGCGTCGGCTCATCGTGCTTGATGCGGACGATGTGCGTGGTCTGGATGCCCATCTGGTCGGCCTTGACCTCGGCGGCGGCCTTGGTCGCCGCGTCGAGGATGATCGATACATCCTCGCCAGTAGCGGTGTTGACCCCGACCACGCGGAACTGTTGCAGCTGTACCGACATGGGATGTCCTTTCACGGTGAATCGCTCTGAGCTGTTATCGGGCGGCAGGCCAGCGCGGTTTAGCGTGCTGCGGTCGTTTGGTAAGCGGTAGGGGTTGTAGGGTTTGGTGGGACTCGCTTGCAGACGGTCATGCATTGAAATTGACAGACAGCATGCCTGTCCCACCCCAGCAACTACAATGATCAGATGGATGCACCGACAACAGCGCAGGCCGCCCCGCCACGCCCGGACCGCCGGGTGACGCTGCGGGACTGGCGCAAGTGGGCACAGGAACGTGAGCCTTTTGCGATGCTCACCTGCTACGACGCGACGACGGCCAAGTGGCTCTGGCGCGGCGGTGTGCACAGCTTCCTGGTCGGCGACACTGCGGCGCAGCTCATCCTCGGGCACGACTCGACCTTGCCCGCCAAGATGCCCTTCATGCTCGAACTGACCGCGGCTGTGCGCCGCGGCGCACCGCACGCGCTGGTCATGGCCGACATGCCCTTTGGCAGTTACCAGGTGGACGAGGCCTCGGCCGTGCGCAACGCGATCGCGTTCATGCAGGACGGCGGCGCGGACTGCGTGAAGCTCGAAGTCGATGGCAGCCACGCGACGCTGGTGGAGAAGCTGGCACAGGCCGGGGTACCGGTGGTCGCGCACCTGGGCAGCCGGCCACAGCAAGTGCGGATGGATGGCGGGTACAAGGCCGCGGGCCGAACACAGCGCGAGGCGGACATCGTGGTGGATACGGCCCAGCTCATGATCGCGATGGGCGCGAGCGTGCTGCTTATCGAGGCGGTGCCTGACGAGGTGTCCAAGCGGATTGTTGAGAAATCGCGACACCCGCGCAGCGGCGAGCGGATCCCGGTGATCGGCTGCGGGGCCGGGCCGGCGTGCGACGGGCATGTTGTGGTATTGCAGGACTTGCTGGGCTTAAGCGACTGGCAGCCGCCGTTCGCCCCGCCGATGGGGCAGCTTGGGCAGGCGATGCAGTCGGCCGCGCAAGCATGGCGTGAGCAAGTCGAGCAGGGCAAGTACCTGGCCGACGGCGGGGTTTACCGGATGAAGGATTGATTATTTCAGTCGATCGAAGAAGGGTTGTTGCAGATCGCGAGCGCCGTGCGTCACCGCGAGAATCCAGATGACATCCGGTTCAATCACATAGAAGAGGCGATACGGATAGACCGCTAGTTCTCGCACGTCCGCCCGCTCGATCTGTTCGACACGGTGCCCGATGAACGGATAGTCGGCAAGGTCTTCGGCTGCGCTGACGATTCTCGCAGCAACCGCGGTGGCGTACATCTCCGACTCGCGGGCGATGTGTTGCCAAATCTGCTGAACATCTTCGAGAGCACAATGTCGGAATTTTACTGCACGCGCCATTTCGCGATCATCTCCCGGACCTGATCGGTGGAATAGGTAACAGCTTCTGGCTTGGCAAGTTCATCCAGGCGCTGCTCGAGCATGTTGATAAAAACCAGCCGGTCCATCACCTGCTGCATCGTGCAGTCGTCGGGGAGGTTGTCTAAGACTTTCCGGACCGTTGCCTTGGCGCTGACCATCGGGGGACTCCTGCCTCGGGATCAGTGTCAGTTTACCCCTTCGATCAGGCCCTGACCAGCATTTCATCGATCGCTACTGGATTCCCAAACCCGCGGGGTTACACTTCGTAATAGCGGTACCTGCTCTGAACGTCCTGTACTTGCTATCGGAGACCCTCATGTCACGCATCCGCTGGTATGGTCCGACCCTTCTGCTGTTTGCCACGCTGGTGCTGGCGATGCTGCTTGGGCCGGCGATGGTCCGGCAGATCGCCCGCTCCTACGAGAGCGCCCGCATCGCGCAGGTCCGCCGCGACCTCGTTGAGAACCCGACGCTGCTGACGCTCTCCGACGCGTTCAAGGACGTCGCCCGTGTCGTTCGGCCCAGCGTCACGAGCATCTCCCTGCAGGCCCGCGACCGCGTCACCGGCGGCCGGCTGGTCAACGTCAGCAACGGCTCGGGCTGGGTCTACCGGCACCTCAACAGCGACCAGGACGATAGCGGCTACGAAGACTTCATCATCACCAACCACCACGTCGTCGAAGACATCCTCCTTGGCCGGGCCGAGCAGGTCATCGTTCGGTTTGAAGATGGCGGCGAGTACCACGCAAAGATCATCGGCACCGACCCGAAGACCGACGTCGCCGTGCTGAAGATCAATCGCCAGGACCTGATCCCCGCGGCACTGGCGACCGCGCCGGCCGAGCAGGGCGAGATCGTCTTCGCCGTCGGCTCGCCGTTCCAGTTCGAGTTCTCCATGAGCCAGGGCATCGTCAGCGCCACCGGCCGAAGGCTGCGCGCTGCCAACGTCAACAGCTACGAGAACTTCATCCAGACCGACGCGGCGATCAACCCCGGCAACTCCGGCGGGCCGCTCACCAATGTTCGCGGCGAAGTCATCGGCATGAACACCGCCATCGCCACCGAGAACAACCCCGCCGCGACCTTCTCCGGCCTGGGCTTTGCGATCCCCATCGATCAGATCGTCAACGTCGCCAATCAACTCATCGAGAACGGCCAGGTCCGCCGCGGATATATGGGCGTCTTCATCAACGAGGTCGACTTCGCCACCGCACAGGAGATGGGCTTTAAGGGTAAGGGCGTACTCGCCGAGCCCGTGCCCGCCGGCCCGGCAGACCTCGCGGGCATTGAACTGGGCGACATCATCACGCATGTCGATGGCAAGGCGGTGAGCACCGGCGAAGAACTCCGCATCGCCGTCGCCAGCCACCCGCCGGGCAGCGAAGTGCCCATCCGTGTCTGGCGGCGAGCGCGGGCGATCACCCTGCGCATGACGCTCACCGAAGACCCGCGCGAGGCAGGCTCACTCATCGCCCCGCGAACGCTCAGCGACCCCTTTGAACCCCAGCCCGAAACCCTGGCCAGCACGATGGGCCTGGGCCGACTCGAGAGCTTCACGCCTTCCCTGGCTGTGCGGCTGGGCTGGGCTTACACCCCCGGCGTGCTGGTCCGGCTGATCGAAGACGATTCCGCCGCCGACCGGCAGGGCATCCTGCGGATGTCGATCGTCACCGCCGTCAACGGCAAGCCGGTCCACGACCTGCCCAGCTTCGCCAATGCGATTGCCGAAGTAGCGGGCGAGACCCTCACGCTCACCCTCAAACGCTGGGACGCGACCGGCGACGGCAAGTACGAAACACGCGAGATCGAATTGAAAGCAAACTGAAGCAGCACAGCAGTAGCCGCGACGCTACGCGTCGCCGGCAAATCGTGATCCATCCGTCGTGCTCTGCCTGCGACGCGTAGCGTCGCGGCTAGTTTCTTGTGCCGTTATCATGTCAATCATGACCCTCGCCGCCCCCGCCGCCCGTCCCGCTCCCGATGCAGCCGCCCGGCCCAAGGCCCCGCTGCTGACCGTCTCGAACCTCAAGACCTTCTTCCCGGTCAAGCGGGGCCTCCTCAAGACGCAAGTCGGCAACGTCAAGGCGGTCGACGATGTCTCCTTCACCGTCGGCCAGGGCGAGACGCTCGGGCTCGTCGGCGAGTCCGGCTGCGGCAAGTCCACCGTCGGCAGAACCATCCTCCGCCTGATCCCCGCGACCGCTGGCAGCGTCGTCTTTAGCGGCGAAGATGTGCTCACCGCTTCTTCCTCTCGCATGAAACAGCTCCGCCGACAGATGCAGATCATCTTCCAGGACCCCGGCGGCTCGCTCAACCCGCGCATGACCGTCGGCCGAATCGTCGGCGAACCACTCAAGGTCCACAAGATCTGCGCAGGCAGCGAGCTCGAAGACCGCGTCGTCGACCTCCTCAAAAAAGTCGGCCTGCAACCCGAACACATGTTCCGCTACCCCCACGAATTTTCCGGCGGGCAGAAGCAGCGCATCGGCATCGCCCGCGCGCTGTCGCTTGAGCCCAAGTTCATCGTCTGCGATGAACCCGTCTCGGCGCTGGATGTCTCTGTGCAAAGCCAGGTGCTCAACCTCATGCAGGACCTCAAGGACGAGTTCAACTTGAGCTACCTCTTCATCGCGCACAACCTCGCGGTTGTCGAGCATTTCTGCGACCGCATCGCCGTGATGTACCTGGGGAAAATCGTCGAGCTGGCCGACCGCGACACGCTGTATCGAAACCCGCTGCACCCCTACACGAAGGCGCTGCTCTCGGCTGCGCCCAGCCCCGACCCCAACCGCCAGAAGAAGCGCATCATGCTGCTGGGCGATGTGCCCAGCCCGATCAGCTATTTCAAGGACGAGGCTGAGGGACGAACGCACTCGATTGAGATCACGGCCGAGGAAAAAGCAGAGATGAACGCCGAGGCCATGAAGGGCGTCGAGTTCATCACCCGCTCAAGCCTGCTTGACCGGCCACCCCTGAAAGAAGTGCCGGGTGAGCCGGGGCACTGGGTGAGTGTGCACAAGTTTTGATTGATCGATCTTGATGCACATCTTTCAAAAACCGCGACGCGTCGGGTTGATGTTGTTCGTTTGAGATGATTTGGTTATCCGAACAACTCGGCCAGCACCTTGGCGCGGTAGGCGAAGATCTGTTCGACGTCGCGCTGGACGACGAGCTTATTGATGAGTGGCGCGAGCGGGCCGCCGGGCGGGGCGTATTCGACGAGGTCGTCGCAGCGGGTTCCGCCGTTCTCGGGGGTGAAGGTGTGGGTGTGGATCCACTGCCGGTACGGGCCCTTGAGTTGTTCGTCGCGGAAGCTGTAGGGCGGGTTCCAGTCACTGATGCGCGTGGTCCAGCGGAGGGGGATGCCACGGACCTTGAGCTTGTAGTTGATAAGTGTCCCGGCCTGTATGTGGATGGGCGCGGGGGTGATCACGCGGAAGTTGAGGATGGCCGGGGTGATCTCCTGGAGCTTGAAGGCGTCGCCAAAGAAGGTGAACAACTCGGCCGGGGGCTTGGCCAGCCACTGGCTCATGGTCAGGTGCCAGATTCGGCCATGCCGGGTGACGACGGGCTGGTACGGCGTTGAGTTAGGCATGATGTTATCGGGTGTTAGGCTGAATTCACGATTTGACGAGGTTATACGCTGTTGTTTCGCCCACAAAGGGACACTGGATGCAATAAGATGAATGATCTGACCGAAATAGAGTGTAACTGTCATCGAGCTGGTCGTTGAAATACTTATCCCCCAAACAACTCGGTCAGGCCATCGGCGTCAGCGAGTCTTCGCTTAAGCGCTGGATCGACGACGGCCAACTGGAGGTCAGTCGCACCTCCGGCGGGCATCGACGTATCGAGCTGGCCCATGCGGTGCGTTTCGTGCGTCAGCGGGGGTATACGATCAGCGACCCGCAGGTGCTGGGGCTGACAGCCGCGGACGACAGCACCGGCCGGGCCGACGAGGAGCAGATCACCGATCACTTGCACGACCTCTTAACCGAGGGCAAGGACCGGCAGTTCACCGCGGCCTTCACGCGTTTATATCTGGATGGCAACAGCCTGGCACAGTTGATCGACGGGCCGTTGCGTCGGGCGATGCAGCGGATCGGCGAGTTGTGGCACAACAACCCGCGTGGCATCGGCATCGAGCACCGCGCGACAGACATCTGCATCCGCACGCTCAGTTACATGCACACGCTCTTGCCGGCCTCCAAGCCGACCATGCCGCTGGCCATCGGCGGTGCCCCGCCGGGCGACATCCACATGATCCCCTCGGTGTGCATCTCGCTGGTCTTGGCCGAGCTGGGCTGGCGCGAAATGAATCTCGGCGCCAACACGCCGTGGGACCAGTTTGTCAAAGCCGCCGAGCGTGAACAGGCGTCTCTGGTGTGGTGTTCCCTGACCGCCCAGCCGAGCGCCCCGCTTGGGCCGATGATCAGCGACCTGTCCAGTCAACTGGCGAAGTTGCCCTGCCAGTTGATCGTCGGTGGTCGGCAGATGAATGAACAGATGCCGCGCGACAGCCAGCCCAACCTGCACCGGGCCGAGTCGATGCGTGAGCTCGTTGCCTTTGCGCGTGGCATGATGGCGCCGGTCCCGCGTCATGAAGCCGGGCCAGCCCAATAGGCTTGGGCACCTGCCGCCTTCGTCACGGAATAACAACCTAAAAAATATTTGATCCGCGTTGGATTGCGATGCGGCGGGCTGCGGCCTTTTGCCGGTTCGCCAGCGCGGCATGCGGGGGTCATTGTGCAGAATACTGTGCAAAACAAGCCATCTTTGCCGAGCTATAATGCAATTCTTACCTGAGGATTGGTCATGCTTTTAAACTCCATGCGAACTTCTCTCC
Organism: Phycisphaeraceae bacterium; assembly: GCA_041736655.1. Taxonomy (GTDB): domain Bacteria; phylum Planctomycetota; class Phycisphaerae; order Phycisphaerales; family Phycisphaeraceae; genus JAHQVV01. The sequence continues at coordinate 8,499 of JBGSTE010000097.1, forward strand.
GGGCGATCGGACGGGCGATTTATCAAACCGTTGACGGCTCCGCATCGGTGAAGGAGATCGAGTTGCCGGGCCCGAAGAAAGTCGAGTGGGTCCGCAACCTGCCCTACTTCGGTATGCACGCCGCGTGCCTGCTGGTCTTCGTCGTCGGCTTCTCGTGGACGGCCCTGGCCATCTGCGTCGGGCTCTACCTCGCACGCATGTTCGCCATCACCGGCTTCTACCACCGCTACTTCTCCCACAAGACCTTCAAGACCTCACGCGCCTTCCAGTTTGTCATGGCCCTCTGGGGTCTGACCGCCATCCAGCGCGGCCCGCTCTGGTGGGCAGCCCACCACCGCCACCACCACCGCCACTCGGACGAGCACCCCGACCTGCACTCGCCCAAGCAGCACGGCATGCTCTGGTCGCACATGTTCTGGTTTACCACCGAGGCGGCCTTCGGCACCAATCAGAAAGCCGTGCACGACCTGGCGAAGTATCCCGAACTGCGATTCCTGGACCGCTTTGACTTCTTCGTCTACATCGCCTTTGCCGTCGCCCTCTTTGGCCTGGGCGTCGGGTTGCAGGCGGTCGGGCTCAACACCACCGGCTGGCAGGTCCTGATCTGGGGCTTCTTCCTGTCCACCGTCCTGACCTACCACGGCACGTACACCATCAACTCGCTCAGCCATAAGTTCGGCAAACAGCGATACAAGACCGGCGACGACTCACGCAACAACTTCTGGCTCGCGCTCCTGACCCTCGGCGAGGGCTGGCACAACAACCACCACCACTACCAGTCTTCCGTACAGCAGGGCTTTTACTGGTGGGAGATCGATATCACTTATTACATCCTGCGGGCGATGTCGTGGACCGGTCTGATCTGGGACCTGCGCGGCGTGCCGGAGAAAAAGCTCAACACCAACCGCATCGACTCAGCCGCACCAGGCGAGGCCGCTTCAGCGGCCGGGCAACCCGTAGTCAACACCACCCCAACAGCAACCCCCGCCCTTCACCGCTCCAGCCCCCGCAAGAAAACCAGCGTCGCCAGCACCCTACGACCCAAAGCCACCGGGACCGCCTGACCCATGCACATCGCCATCGTCGGCACCGGCGTCGCCGCGATGACCGCAGCCTTCCTGCTCCACCGCGAGCACGAGCTGACCGTCTTCGAACAAGCAGACTACGTCGGCGGACACACCAACACCCGCGACGTCACCCTCAACAACACCACCTACCCCGTCGACACCGGCTTCATCGTCTTCAACGACTGGACCTATCCGAACTTCATCAAGCTCCTCAATAAGCTCGGCATCCAGTCCCGTGCGTCGACCATGAGCTTCTCGGTGGCCTGCGATCAGACGGGCCTGGAGTACAACGGCGGATCGATCCCGGGACTCTTCGCGCAAAAGCGCAATCTCGTCAACCTGCGATTCCTGGGCATGCTCCGCGATGTCCTGAAGTTCAACAAACTCGCCCGACGCTTTGCAGAGCAAGGCGACGACCGCATGATGATGGCCGACTTCGCCAGGGAGCACGGCCTGGGAGAGATGTTTTATGACAAGTACCTCATCCCCATCGCCGCGTCGATCTGGTCGGCGGACCCGGGCACTGTAGCGCAATTTCCGATGCGGTTTATGGCCGAGTTCTTCCGCAACCACGGCATGCTCAACCTCTGGAACCGCCCGCAGTGGCGGACGATCGTCGGCGGCTCACGCACCTACATGACCGAGTTGACCCGGCCCTTTGCCCACCGCATCCGACTCAGCGACGCGGTCCTGGCTGTCCGCCGATACGACAGCCATGTCGAACTCGATACGGTCAGCCAGTCGCAGCAACGCTTCGACCACGTCGTGCTCGGCTGCCACAGCGACCAGGCCTTGACACTGCTTGGCCAAGGCGCAACCAGCGAGGAGAGACAGGCGCTGTCATCGATTCCTTATCAGAAGAATTTCGCCCTGCTGCATACCGACGAACGCGTGCTGCCACGCAGGCGCTCGTGCTGGGCGGCGTGGAACTACCGCGTGCCCCAGGACAACGCACGCCCGATCGTGCTGACCTACAACATGAACATCCTGCAGGGGCTCGATGCGCCCAAGACCCTCTGCGTCACGCTCAATGACGAGGCGGCGATCGATCCCGAGTCGATCCTCGCCCGCATCCCGTACGAGCATCCGGTTTTCATGCCCGAGCGCAAGCAGGCCCACGACCTCTTTGACCGCATCAACCACCACCACCGCACCAGCTTCTGCGGGGCGTACTGGCGCTACGGCTTCCACGAGGACGGCGTGGTCAGTGCCCTGCGCGCGGTTAAGCCGTTTGGGGTTTCGCTATGAATCGTTTGATTTGAACCGCAAAGGCGCTAAGGCGCAAAGGAAGGCAGGATCAAACAAAGAATTCATTGAGCGACAATACAGCACAGAAGAACAAAAGTAATTTTTAATGTGACATTTGTGCCTTATTTTGGCTTACCTCCGATGCCTTCCTTTGCGCCTTCGCGCCTTTGCGGTTAAAAAACGAACTACCATGATCCCCATGCACTCGGCGATCTACGAAGGCGTTGTCAGGCACCGGCGCTATGAGCCCAAGCACCATGCGCTGGCGTATCGCATGTTCATGCTTGCGCTGGACCTTGACGAACTCGACACCGTTTTCAAAGGCCCGGGCAGGTTGCTCTGGTCCGTCGGTCGGCTCAATGTCGCGTGCCTGCTGCGGAAGGACCACTTTGGCGATCCCCGGAAGTCGATTAAAGAAGCGGTACTGGACAGGGTTGAAGAACTGACGGGGTCGCGACCCGCCGGCCGGGTCGTCATGCTCGCGCACCTGCGCTACTTCGGCTACGTGATGAACCCGGCCACGTTTTACTACTGCTACGACGCGACGCACACGCACGTTGAGGCAATCGCCGTCGAGATCCACAACACACCCTGGGGCGAACGGCATGTCTATATCCTCCCGGCCGATCACGCTTTAGTGTGCGGCGGGCGCTCGATGCGTTTTGAGTTCAAGAAAAACTTCCACGTCTCGCCGTTTATGCCGATGGACCACGACTACGACTGGCGCTTCACACCTCCCGGAAGTTTGCCGGGCGAGCAACTGGTTGTCAGCATGAAGAACCTGGACCACGGCCGACGGGTCTTTGATGCGACGCTGAGCATGAGGCGTCGACCGATCACGAGCCTGCGTTTAAACCTGCTGCTCCTGCGCTATCCGCTGATGACCGTGCAGGTCATCGCGGGGATTTATTGGAACGCCCTCCTGCTCTGGCTTAAGCGGGTGCCCTTTGTGCCCCACCCCCGCTGGCAAGCCGAGCGTGAATCCAAGGGCTAAGATCGTGCGAATCCTAATCCGTCTGCCGCGCTAACGCCGACCATCCAACGCCTCAAAACCCATGGCCAGCTCCATCATCCCCGCACCCCGCACCCTGCCCGCCGCGGACCGGCCCGGTCTGACCGACCGCGCCTGCCGTCGGCTACTGCTCAATCAGCTTCAGCACGTCGACGCCGGGCAGATCACGCTGCTGGACCGCGGACAACGTCTGACCTTCGGCACTGTGCGTGAACAAACCGACCCGCGATGCACCATCACCGTCCACCACCCACGCTTTTATCGCGATGCGGTCCTCGGCGGACACCTGGCCGCCAGCGAAGGCTACATCCACCGACTGTGGGACTGCGACGACCTCACCGCGCTCGTCCGTATCTTCGCCCGCAACCTCGCACTCTCAGACCGGATGGACCGCGTCTCGGTCCGCATCGGCGGGGCGATCCTCAAGCTCGGCCACTTCCTCCGTCGGAACACCCTCACCGGCAGCCGGGGCAACATCGCCGCCCACTACGACCTGGGCAACGATTTCTTCGAACTCCTGCTGGACCCGACGCTGACCTATTCCTGTGCCGTGTTCGACTGCCCCGAGTCGACGTTCATGGACGCGCAGGTGGCCAAGCTCGATCGACTCATCGACAAGCTCGCCCTCACCGCTGAGCAACACCTCCTGGAGATCGGCACCGGCTGGGGCGCGCTGGCGGTCCGCGCTGCCCAGCGCA
>JBGSTE010000111.1:0-2178 GCA_041736655.1 Phycisphaeraceae bacterium
GCCGTCGACGCGGATCTGCGCCTGCGTGGCCGAGGCGCGGGCCTGCATGACCGCCTCGAGCGTCTCGCGTTCGTGGCCCATGTAGCCCTTGACGGTCTCGACGAGGTTGGGGATCAGGTCGTGGCGGCGCTTGAGCTGGACATCGATCTGCGCAAAGCCGTTCTTGCAGCGTTCGCGCAGGCGGACGAGCGCGTTGTAGATGCCCATGACCCACAGGCCGAGGACGACGAAGATCAGCAGCATGACGCCGAGCGCGATCAGGAAACCAACGAATCCATTCATGACAGAGTCCTCAAGTAAGGGGACACGGTGAACACTGCCGAGTGCGGCAGAACTATCATGCACGATCGCCGTGCCCGGTGCTGCGAGAGCCGGGCTTCACTATCGCAGAAGCGGGAAGGGGGTGCAAAGCCAAGCGTGGTTACATTTCAGCTTGACGTCGTAAAGCACGGTATTGGTCCACGAGTGGCTTCTCGACAAGCGGTTCATACTCGCGCAGCCAGCGTTCAACTTCATCGTGGTCAACCTCCGCGTTGATTCTCAGCAGTTGGTCCACGTCGGCGAGGTCTTGCTTGCGAGAAGCCAGTACTTTGTGGATGAAGAGGTCTTCGAGCGAAAGAAAACGAACCGGATAGCCCTCGATCGGATGCACGGCCGCCCGTGAAATGGCCAGGACAAGGTAGGGAGCATCCACGAAACTGAAGTCCGCCCGGACTTCCAGTTGTGCGTGATAGCCGAAAAAGATCTGGTTGAGCCGAATGGTTTCTTGACTCTGCTCGTACCTGGGTCCAATGCCCAACTCGGACAGATGATCGACCACGGTTTGGAAGCGATCAAAACCGACCGCGATCGTAAAATCCACATCCACGGTAGATCGGCCGTACCCATGCTGGATGACAGCCTGCCCGCCGATGACGACGTACGGCAGGCCCGCGTGGTCAAAAGACTCGGCCAGCATCGCCATCAGTTGGTCGGCCGCTGAGTATTCTGACGAGCCGGCGTGCAGATCGGTCATGGTCCGGGGTTCCTGGCGGTTTTGCTTTCTCAAGTCTAACGACACGCCGCATCAAGATTCGATATTGCTTGCGACTGGCTATCGGGTCAACCCCGTTTCGGCGGATGTCCTTGAGATGCTCTTCGCCGTTTCGCCGCATGACTTGCAGCCAGTGGATATCCCCCGCGGTGAGACGAGGCCGGTTGTCGGCGCCTTGACTCGGATTGGATGGCGTGGGTTCGGTCATCACAATCTTCCTATTCCCCGGGCGGCTGCTTGAGCAGATCGCACGAGCGGTTCCGCGCACGCTCGCATAGCTCACGGGCGGTTTGTTCGAACTGCATCGCCTGGTCCGCAGAATCGAACGCCCTGTCTGGGACATAAATCGTCATCGGGCCATTGACCAGCATGAGATAGCCGGCCTCTCGCCGTATCTTCTCGATGATGTCCCATGCATAACGCTGCAATTCAAGGGCCGACGCGGTCTCGACATACTCGGCGAATAAGCTCACCGTTGTCGGCGGCACCAGCCTCACGTTCTTGTACGCTCCAAACTGTTTCAAAATCGCGCGGCGAACATTGCGTGCATAGTTCTTGTATGCAAGGATTAAAACAATCACATACGCGACATAGAAAACTGCCAAGACCTCGGTGACACCGGTGTAGTTGGCCGACCACCACCGGTATCCGAAATAGGTCACGGGCAAAGTAACCCAGATCAGGCTACGCAGGTATGTACTCCAACGCGGCTTATCGATGTTCGCTGCCAATAACGACACCTCGACCAAATCCTCCAAGGTGTCCTGATAGGTCACTTGCAGCAAGGCTTGCGTTGGGCTGTCAGGCATCACCCCTCCATCGACATCGTCAGCAGAAACTCCGCGTTGCTGCGGGTCTTGCCAAGCCGGCTCTTTAAGAGCTCCATCGCCTCGACGACGTTCATGTCCGCCAGCACCTTGCGCAGGCGGTAGACGAGCTTGAGTTCCTGCGAGTCCATGAGCAGTTCCTCGCGGCGGGTGCCGGAGGCGGAGATGTCGATCGCCGGGTAGATGCGCTTCTCGACCAGCCGGCGGTCCAGGTGCAGTTCGCTGTTGCCGGTGCCCTTGAACTCTTCGAAGATGATGTCGTCGGCCTTGGAGCCGGTGTCGACGAGCGCGGTGGCGATGATGGTCAGTGAGCCGCCG
>JBGSTE010000204.1:0-11414 GCA_041736655.1 Phycisphaeraceae bacterium
ACGTTCTTGTCATAAAAATACAGGCCCGGCACGGCATAGTGGCTCTTGGGTTTTTCCGGCTTCTCTTCGATCGACAGCACCTTGCCCTGCTGATCAAACCAGCCCTGCCGGATCGCGAGGTTTCGGCCGCTGACGTGGGCCAGGCCCTGTAAATCAAGCTGTTTATTGATGCCCAGCACGACCATGCCCAGCCCGAGCAAGAACCAGAAGAGTCCAAAGCGCCTGACGCGTGAGGCATCGATCAGGTTTCTGCGTTGATGCCAGCAGAGGAAGCAGACGATCGCCGCGAAGAGGTAGCAGCCGACCGTCACCCAGCCCAGGAGCGTGGGGTCGCCGATCGAAAGCTCCCAGTGCGCTTCGCGGAGTGGTTTGGCAAGGAGCATGGGAGTGGAACGACTTGGATCAAGATTGGTTGTTTACACGTCAGGTTTACGTGTAGCGGGCGACGCGCAGCGTCCCGCTAGGCATCGCTTGCAATCCGCGCGGGACGCTGCGCGTCGCCCGCTACACACAACGCGTCGCTTAAAACGCCCCGTCCTTCAGTAGGTCGTACAGGTACTGCCCGTACGCATTACTCTTCATCGTGCCCGCGAGTTGTTCGAGCTGCGCGTTGTCGATAAAGCCCATTTTCCAGGCGATTTCTTCGGGGCAGGAGATCATCATGCCCTGGCGCTCTTCGATGGTCTCGACGAAGTTGCTTGCCTGCAGGAGCGACTCGTGCGTGCCCGCGTCCAGCCAGGCGGTGCCGCGAGACCAGAGCTGGACGTTGAGCTTGCCCTGCTGCATGTACGTGCGGTTGACGTCAGTGATCTCCAGCTCGCCGCGATGCGAAGGCTTGATGGCCTCGGCGATCGCGGTGACGTTCTTGTCATAAAAATACAGGCCCGGCACGGCATAGTGGCTCTTGGGTTTTTCCGGCTTCTCTTCGATCGACAGCACCTTGCCCTGCTGATCAAACTCGACCACGCCGTAGCGCTCGGGGTCTTTGACCGGGTAGCCGAAGATCGTCGCGCCGTCGGTGACCTGTGCCGCCGCCTGCACCTGCTTACTCAGGCCCGTGCCATAAAAGATGTTGTCGCCGAGGATCAGGCAGCAGGGTTTACCAGCCGTGAAAGACTTATCCAGCAGGAACGCCTGCGCCAGGCCCTTAGGTTCGGGCTGCTGCACATAGCTGAAGCTCATGCCCCATTTGCTGCCATCGCCCAGGAGCCGTTCAAAGCCCGGCAGGTCGGTGGGCGTCGAGATCACCAGCACCTCGCGGATGCCGGCGAGCATGAGCACCGACAGCGGGTAATAAATCATCGGCTTGTTATAGACCGGTAAGAGCTGCTTACTGACCGCCAAGGTCAGTGGATAAAGCCGCGTGCCGTGTCCGCCGGCGAGGATGATGCCTTTCATCGTGAGTCACTCCGAGGTTACAAGCTGCCCCTGCGATAAAAGCAGAGCGTTCAGACATCATCGTCTTTTAAACCGAGCAAGTCCACCGCGTTAGCGAAGCGTTACCGGATGGTATGACTACTCAACAAAGTTCTACCAGATGGGTACATCGGGTTGATCTTGGAGAACAAGCGCAAGACCTCCCTGCACGATCCAAGCAGCTATAAGGAGGCGGGACGGACTAGGCTCGGCTGCGGCGTCGACGGCCGACCAGGAAAATCAGACCTGCGGTGCCGGGGATGATGGCAACAGGCGAGGGCACGAAGGCGGCGGCGGGTGCCGCGACGGTGATCTGGTCTTGCAGCTTGACGGTGGCGACGCCGGACGGCGCGCTGAGCGCGATCAGGTCGATTTGCTCAGCGGACTTCCAATTATTGCCAAACCAGGTCTCGACCAACGTATCCGCTGTTTCGTTGCTCGAATCAAGTTCGAATCGACCGTTGCCGGAAGAGCTATCGATATCCGTTACATTTGCACCGATCAGAGCCAGGTCTTCGTAGACGATTTCCCAGAGGCCCATCTGGAAAGCCATGGCTTCCTTATGGCTGCCTGCAAGGACATCGTCGTAGTAGCTGCCGAACCACTTCTCCATGAGGTCCGCCTTTGCGGTTCCCATCGCGGGATAGGTGCCGTTGAGTTCCGGCGCCAGGCTCTGGTCGACAAGATTGTAGACTTGATTGTTGTCCTTGATGTGTTCGACAAACTCGATGCAGAAGGTGTAGAACGTTTGGCCCGCGTCGGCCTCGATCAGGTCGTCACCGACCTCGGCCACCATCGTCCACTTGAAAAGCCCCGCGCTGCCGGAGCCCATTGAACTGCCGTTGTAGTAGGCCGTGAAGTTCCCGCCCTTTTCAAGACCAATGTAATCGACAGTCACGCTCGAAGCGTTCGCTTGAAAAGACGCGGCCACACCAGCAATTGCCAGCGAAAACGCGGCGGCGGAAGACTGCACTGAACGGCTATACTTCATCATCGTTCCCTTTGTTATGCAAGAATGCCCTATTGCACCCGGCACGCGTATTATGCTTGATCTTATCGGGCTTTGAAATGCGTCAATCTCTGATAAACGACTCAGCAACAAGACAACGGACCTCGATCTCGATGGCAGCTTTACGTTGTTAAAATAGGTAATTTAGCGGGATAAACACGTGGCAGATTGACGCAAACTTATCCAGTTTAACTCAAGACGCGCTTTACCTGCATGAGAACTATATAGCGTCTCGTCGGTGACGGACCGAGGATCAAGCGTAAGCGCCAATCGGCAACGGCGTGGGTGTGCTGACCATGTAGGGTCCTTGCCACGCACCCCGCCCACTGAAACACTGACCGATCAGACTTAGTTCGATGACACCTCGGCGTGATTCGCGTAACCGCGTCCGTTGAGGAGCCCGTTGCGGCTGGGCAGGTCGAAGTCCGTCAGCGTCGGGTCCGCCGGCGCGGGCGAAACCTTCACGTTGCTCGCCAACAAAGCCGCTAAAGAAGCAACGCCGCGCAGCTCGCAGAGCATCCGGGTTGCGTCCTTGAACTTGTTACTCGCCGCCTTGTCGTAACGCAGCAGCAGTTCGATCCGCGGCGGGTCAAGCAGGCAGGCCGCTCCGATCATATGCCCCGGCTTCGAGAGCAACGACTGGCCATAGTTTTGCGAGGCGACCATGCGAAAACGCTTTAACTGCCCCTCGATCTGGCTTTGCAGTTCAGGGTCGATCTTTTTGCTGCTGCTAAACTTCGTCCAGGCAATTTTTCGATCGATTTCCGACGTCGGGAATAAATCCGCGGGTATACGGCGGCGGGGATCAAATCGACAAAAGGTCCAACCGCTGTCCCTTGCTGCGTGAATATTAAACTCGCCTCAGCGGTGAGGCTGCGTCAAGGTAAAGGAGGTCGATGCGTTAAGCGATCCGTCGGCGGGCGATGCGCAGACCTCCCAGGCCAAGTAGCGCGAGGCTCGTCGGTTCGGGAACAACCGACTCAACACAGGCAAGCGGCGGATTGTTCAGATGTCCCTAATTGAGGCTAGCAGCGTTATTCATACGCGCGGCCCTGTCAGCCCCGGCACCGGTACCCAGCGTCTGGTCTTTCTGCACTTGGATCCGATCGATCTGAGCCGACTGCCCTCGCCCCGCGTCGACGACGGTGATGCGCTGCATCACCGTCGTCACCGACAGGCCCCTGATGAGGGCGAGCGTCTCGACCGCCGATTTCATCTGCCGGCGCGCGTGGTTCTCGTAACGACACACCCCGTCCAGTACCTCTTTCGTGGGCAACAAGGCGGCGTTGCGGGCGTCGATCTTGGACTGGTGGGCGTCAACGGACATGACGTGGTGGTAACGCCGTGTCAAGTCTTCCCGACGCAACCGGATCAAATCGTCTGCGTCCGGGCCGTCCGCCACAGTCCGCATCTCTCGCATCGCACCGAGAATCTTGTCGATTCGGCTCGCCCACGGCTTTTCGTAGGGGAAGTACAGACCCTCTTCCTCCAGGGCGGATTCGGCGTTGGCGTGGATGCGATCCGCCGATTCGCCCAGGATCCAGGCGATCTGTTGGAACTGGGTCGGCGTCAAGTAATACGACCGGAAAAACAGGATCTCGGAGAGCTCGTCCAGCATCGCGATCAACGCCTTGAGCCCGTACGGGTCGGCATAGAGCTCGTCCCAGAGGTTGTCCAGCCGCCTGAGGCCCTCTCTGCGGAAACGTTCCCTGTACTGCGGCTTTTCGCCCCGAAGCCGCGGCTTCTTCTTGCCCGCAGGATCAAGCTCTCGGACCTCTTCGACGTAGAAGGCCCTGTCGTGCCAGTCCTCCTCCAGCCGGCGACGCCACGCGGCGATTTTGGCCTGGTCCGTCGGGACCGCACGCACCGCGATGGACGTCGCGGCGGTCTCGGCGCGCTTCGCCCGTTGCAGCCGCCAGAGGCTGGACGCGATCTGATCGACCAAGTCACGCTCAAATACGTTGGTGGGCTGAATCTGAGCGTTGAGGGCCTCCAGCAAGGACTCGTAGTGCGAGGGGTCTTCCACCATGGCGATGGCCGGGTTGGCCGTCATGCCGTGCTTCAAAGCATTGCGGCGAGACACGGCCTTGCCCTCGGGCGTCTTAGGGCCCGTGCTCTGCTGGGCGTTGCGGCGGTTGCTCTCGATCTTCGCCTGGCTTGTCTTGTCCTTGGGCTTCCGTGCCATGGCCGTGCTCCAGTTGCTGTTATGCGTTCAAAAAGCGATGCCTAATAATACCCGTACCGCAGTGCGTGTTTGACGAAAGCACGGTTATCCACATGTCCCGCATTGGCAAACCACGATTTTACGAAACGAACCCAAATTAGCGGGAATATAAATATAAAGTCATTCTTTAATATGCTTTATATATAAATTGATTAGGATTGCACGGATACACGGTCTTGATTCTCCGTGTTTGTTCTGGATGCTGCTGACTGCCCAAAACGCAAGGGTCGCCTGCTTGATGCCCAGGAAGCTCAAACCATCACCCAAGGAGAGTGAGCCGTACCCTGATCTCACGACGATGCCTGAGTGGCTTCCCCCAACCCCGTCGCTTAACGCGATGCGATATAGCGCCCCGGGCTGAGGGTCCCGTTTGGGTCTAAGGCGTCTTTGATACGCCCCGCGAACTTCCAGAAGCTGTCGTCTTGCGAACGCAGCCGCTCGTATCCCTTCGGGCCGGTGCGGTAGGGCAGGTATCCCGCTGAGGCCAGAGAAGAAGACAGCTCGGCATAGCAAGACGACGCACGCCGCCGCTCGTCCGCTTCGCGCGTATCGAAAGCGATGTTCGTCACCGCGACCATCGCGCGTTCGTTGAGCATCGTGAACGTGACCAGGTTGTCAAAGCCGTGGGCGCGGTAGATCGGGTCGATGATCGACAGCACCGCACGGGCGTACTGGCCGGTCATCGGCAGGACGGGCGAGACCCAGATCAGGCCGGCTTGGGCCTGTAACGGGTCGGCCGTCTCGCTAGGAAGCGGGCCACGCAAACGCCAGAGCGCGCCCTTGAGGTGCTCACGGCTGGGCACGCCCTGCAACAATCCGTACGCGGGCTTGACGATCTCCAGTTGTTCACGCAGCCGGCCGCCGAGGCCGATCGCCGCAGAGGCTTTCGCGACCGAGTTGGCCAGCGATAGTTTGCGGTCGTCCAGGAAGATTGTTTTAAAACCCTTGAGCGCCCGCTTCACGTCGCCACGCAGCGCCTTGACCGTGGCCTTGGAGCCGGTCAACGCGCCCAGGCCGTTCCAGGCCCCGAGCTTGAATTGACGGCGGAGGTCGGCACGGAGCCGGCTGGGCAAAGGCGTTTCTTCACCGGCCGATTCCCAGGGGTAACGCATCCTGGCCGACATCACCCGCAAGTCGTTAGCGATGTGTACCGCGCTCTGCAGGAGCCCCGCCCGTCGAAGTGGGGCCAGGCGGGCGAGCAGTTCCTCGAGTTGTTCGTCATGCTCGGCGGAGAAAAAGAAGGCACAAAAGGCCTCGGGTTTGGGCTGAAGCCAGAGTCCAAGCCGGGTGACGACGCCGAAGTTGGACTGAGCAAAAAGACCATCGATAAACGGGCCAACGCCGTAGGGGAACACGCGGTGGGCCTTGGCCTCTTGAAAATGCCCAAAGCCGGTGTTCAGGAGTTCGCCATCAGGCAGGACAACCTGCATGCCGCAGGCGGTCTGAAAATGGTCGCCGTAGCGCGTGTGGCCAAAGCCGCGGTCCAGCGTGTTGCCCACGACGCTCGCATCGGGCCCGGCCCCGGTCGCGTCCATCCACAGCCTGCCGCCTCGCCGCTGCAGCTCTTCATAGAGCTGGCCCTGCGTGACCCCCGGTTCGATCACGCAGTAGCCAAGCGCTTCGTTGATTTCCAGGATCCGGTTCATCCGGCCCAGGTCCAGCACGACCTGGCCGGCGTAGGGCGGCGACGCGTCGCCGTAGCCCCAGTTGCAGCCGCGGGAGATCGGATAGAGCGCGACCCCGCACTCGCCGGCAAGCCGAACCGCGAACTGCACGTCCTCGGTCGACTCGGGATAGACCACCGCCACGGGCATCCGAACCACGCCGTCGGTCGCTCGTCCGAAGCGTTCCTCGGTTGGCCAGTCCCAGGCGATGCTGGCCGTGCCGATACACTTGAGGAACGCCTGCATCGCGGCGCTGGCGCAACGCGGCTGATCCTGCTCGCTAAGCGATATGACGGCCCGCCCAGTTGATACATCCCCCACATCCGGCATGTCTTCACCATCGACTCGGAAAGTCAGCCACTTAATGTGGCCGGCGGCCGATTTAGTTGCGTTGATTATCAGGACGTGACCGCGTGTATTGGTCGCACCCAGACTCCGCACAAGTGAGGCCTTCGTTGTGAATCCCAACCCCAACCCTGCCGCAAATCCCGAGTACGACGACCTTGCGGTTTCACCGCTGAGCTTCAGCGTGGGCTCGACTTTGGACGAAGTCATGGAGGCGTGGAGCCTGGTCTATGATTCATACCGTCAACTGGGTCTGGTCGACCCCAACCATTGGGGTGTGCACTGCACGACCCACGCGTTCACCAACGACTCGGCCGTCATCCGCGGCTGTCTGCACGGCCGCTGCGTCACCACGATGACCGGCTACCTCGACCACCCGGACCACGGCCTGCCGCTGGACTCGGTCTACCCCGAGGAACTGGCCCGCCTGCGCGATCAGGGGCACCGCCTGATCGAGATCGGCCTGTTTGCCGACCGACGCGGCGAGATCAAACGTGCCCGCACGGCCCTGCTCGAACTGATGCGATGGACGGCGTACTTTGGCCTCAACCACCAGGCGCAGCAGGCCGTCATCGGCGTGCACCCCCACCACGCGAAGTTTTATGCCAAGTGCCTGGGCTTTAAGATCATCGGAGCGGAAAAGAGTTACGGCATCGTGAACGGGGCCCCCGTGGTGCCGCTGTTCCTGGACTGGGCGGCGTGCTCGACGGAAGCACAGGCCCCGCGTGGCGTGCAATGCTTCATGGCGGATCAGCTCCCGGCCGAGGCCTACGCCCACCGCAACCACTGGCGGAGCATCGCGCTGACCGACTGGTCGCCGGAGCAGCTGCTGCTGGAAGAACTCGCTTTGCCCGCCGCGGCATAAAAAAAGCCGTGCATTGCTGCACGGCTGTAAATTACTTCAAGTTTTACTTCATTACACCGCGGTTTGGCGATCGAAATCGCGAGGGTCTTAGGCGTTCTGCGATTGATTTCGACGACGCCTTGCGATCAGCCCAAGCCCGCCGATCATGCCAGCCAGCATGGCCGTAGGCGTGGGGACGACCTGGACCTGAATCGCTGTCGATGCAATGGCATTGGTCCTGTTTGCGTCATCGTACGCCGTGAGTGACACGTTGTAGATGCCGGGCGCTGCAGGGTCGTAGCCCGGGATCACCCACAGGGCTTTCCATGAGTTCTGAGCGACGTTGTTTGAACCGATCAGCGTGCTGTAGGAGGTGGCATCGGTCGCTTTCACATCCGTGGCAGCCGTTGTCGTGTTGTTTCCGAGCGAGTGATCCCAAAAAACCGTGGCGGTATTGGGATTCACTCCATTAATGGGGTCGAAGGAGTTGTTGGTCATACCATCGAGGCTGGTGAAGGTCAGCGTATAAAAAAGGTCATCCAACTGAACATCAGGCGTGCTGTCCTCGAAGTCCGAATTGATCGACCACTCGATCGACCACTGACCTGTCCCAGCGGCTTGGCCGGGAACCTGGCCCGGATCGAATTGGTAGACACTGGTGCTACCAACCCGGTTGAAAATATTGCTCGGGTTGTTGCCGTTGTTGGGATCGTGGCGGAGTTTACCCCGCAGACCGAGCTCAACCCCGCCCGCCTGGGCCATCGTGAAGGATCCGTTGGTGTTGCCGCTACCGAAGATGACACCGGGTGTGACTTCACCGCTGGCGACCGAGCCGGCAAAAGCGACACCGGAACTTGCGGCCATTGCTGCCACGGAAAGACTCAAGACTAACGTGCGTGCGACCATCATATACCGTCCTTTTCCTGCCTCCAAGGGCATCCAGAGTGTTTATCACAAACAACGTGTAGCAAAGTTTGTTTAGGCCTTAGCGCTGCGGCGGCGTCGAACGCCCATAGCGACCAGGCCAAAGAGGCCAAAGGCCGCGGCGGTGGGCGAAGGCGTTGCGAGCATGGAGAAGGAGAGGTCACTGTTGACCGGTCCACCGCCGCCACCGAGCAGCGTGTTTGCACCCTGTCCGGGGTTGACGTCGAATCCATTGACAGCGATCGGGTTCAGGAAGGAAGTGCCTGTATCAACCAGATCGAGACCGAAGTTCACGTTCGCCAAGGTTGTTGTCGTCGTGGCAAGACTGGCAGCAGCAATGTCATCAGCGATGATGTTGAAGTCTACAAGCGTTGCACCCGGCCTCAAACTTGTTCCCGTAATGTCCCAGAAGGCAGTTGAACCGCCGAAGGACTGGAAGAAATCACCGTCAATCGCATCACCAGCGTCTGCAAAAGTTCCGTCGAAGTTGTCGGCACCTTCGAACAATGCAACCATCGCGTCAGCGGTACCAAAACCACCGAAGCTGGGAAGGAAAAACGCGTTTCCACCCACTGCCGATGTGATCTCTGCCGCAGTCAAAGCGCCTGTATGAATGGTCTTGATGCCTGCAAAGTTCGCAGAGATGCTATCGACGCTGAGCGCGTAAAAGCCGGTCAGCTCGTTGTTGATACCCCCGAAAGTAGCCGTGCCGCCGACACCGGTTACGCCATCGATGTTGATCACACCCATGATGATGTCGCCAGCAGCAACAGCCCCCGACGTTTTCAGATTACCGGAAGAGTCGACAATAATCGACTGGTCCGAGTCGGCGAAGTTCAGGTTGAACGAGACCGTGTTCCCGTTGATTGAGTTGATCACGCTGTTCACGCTTGCGGCGTGCGTCTGGGTGGCGGTCAGGGCCGCTCCCGACAGGGCCAGGGCTGCCATCAGGCATCGAGTGCTGTTTGGGGTCTTCATCTTTACACCTCTTGAGTTGGTTGGGTTCTTCAGTTCCGCGGGACAAACATTTGTCCCATTTCCACGTGGACACTGTACCCGGATGCTTTTGCGTCGCAATAAGTCAAATCTTGATTCCTGCCTAAGCAAATTGGCAGAGATCGTCCGAATTTGTTGCAAAATGATCACTTCTGGTCGGATCTGCCAAGGGTTTGTTCAAATGCGGTGAGCGAATCCACGAGAAGGTCCATATCCCGGGTCGATTCCGAGCCCGCCGAGTTCATGACCACCTGGACCTGGCCGGCCCCGTAGTGGCGGAGTTGATAATTGCCTGCAAAATCCTGGACTTCCTGCATGCTCAGCGTCTGGACCCCGGTCGGGAGCAGCATTTTCTGGTAGACGTCCCGGCCGCCAGCAAATCGCTCGCTCTTTCCGTGTTCCATCCTGTACAAGGCCCAATGATCCGAACCTGTGGGTGCCGAGGCCTTTTCGCCATTTAAGCCGACACCTTGAATCGTTTCGTAAATCCGCCAACCCTGGGCTGGGTAACAGACCGGGGGGTAGTGGCCCAGCAGGTCGCGGGCGTCCTTGCACTGGATCACGAGGACGCTGACGCTCTGGCCGGTGACCTCGTGGACATAGGTGCGTGAGATCATCACGTTTGGCCGGAGCAGTTCGATCGCAGCGGGCGGGACCTCTTGATCCTTACCCTTCCACGGGCCGACCTGGTAGGGAATCCTCGCGGCAGCGTCGCTGACACGCTCGTGATAGTCCGCCGCATCCTCCGGCGACAAGTGGGTCTGATTCAGCCCCAGCAGCACCGCGAGGAGCAGCGCGGCGGGCACATAGCCCAGTTTCATTAAATTCCTGAAATTCATTGCAAATTCTGACTTTATGTAGCTGCGGAAGGCAGCGGAAACGTCTTGGGCGTGTCTGAATGCGCCACGATTGGTCTGGGGTCAATCGGGATCATCAGCCAGCGGGCCAGGGCGATGACCGCCCAGACGAAGCCGAAGCTCAAGGCGATGGTGGCCCAGCCGAGGAGGTCGTGGAGCGTATCTGCGGTGCTTGCTGAGCCGAAGCCGTAGGCCAGGACCGTCAGCAGCAGCCGAACGATATTGGCCGAGAGCGCGATCAAAGGCGTTGCCAGGAGCAGCATAAGCCGGGCCCAGGCGCGGATCTGCGTGGCGAAGGCCATCGCGTAGCAGACCAGCAGCACCGCCAGGATCGAACGCATGCCGTTGCAGGCCTCGGCCACGCCGATCTGTTGGCCGTTGAGCTCTAAGACACTGCCGTACCTTAGGATTTCCAGGCCGGCGACTGAGAGAATTTCGTAGGCAACTGCGGCATTGGCTCGCTGCAGCGGCACGGCGATGGCGACCCGTATCGTGTAAGGCACGGGGATCAGGAACGCCAGGACCAGAAAGACCGGCCAAAGCCGAAGCACAAACCGGTCGCCGGTGATACATGCCACCGTCCCGGCCAACACGAGCACCGCTCCGATGTGGTCTCCGACGCGGAAGTCGTAGCGGTAGCCATACTCCCAGACGAAGATGCCAAGGCCAAGCAGGACCGGCCCGATCCAGCCGATCCTCGGCGGGGAGTTGAGGACCGTGCCCCAACGCTGCCAGAGCAGGTAGGCCACGACCATCGGCACGAGCATGAGGTGGCTGGACTCTTCATCGTTGACCGCCAGCCAGCCCAGGTCGTACCAGCCGCGCCAGGTCAGGGCGACCGCGGCGGCGGCCAGCGCGATCAATCCAAAGACGTATGATCGTCGCCAGCCGTTTGTCAGATTGTTTACCCCGGGCTCACTCATGATGCGGGCGTCTCCGAGGGCAGGCCGCTCTTATCAACGATGCGCGTCCGATCGCCTGGCGTGATGGCGGCCAGTTGTTCGTGCACCTGGCGGACCACGGTGTCCAAGGCGAAACGCTGGTGTGCTGCGGAGCGTGCGGCCGCGGTTTGGCGCTGCATGCCCGCGGGGTCGGACACCAGTCGGTGGATCGCCGCGGCAAGGGCCGGTGCATC
>JBGSTE010000209.1:0-2937 GCA_041736655.1 Phycisphaeraceae bacterium
GGCGACTGCGACAGGTGTCGGCCGCGCTGGATGCCGCGGGGATCCCCTACGCGGTCGTCGGCGGCAACGCGGTCGCGGCGTGGGTGGCGCACATCGATCCTGCCGCCACGCGCGCAACCAAAGATGTCGACCTGTTGGTACGCAAGGAAGATGACGTGCGCATCTCCGAGGTCATGTACGCGTTGGGCTTTGATCGCCAGGACCTCCGCCGTTTGGTCTTGTTCATCGACCCGGAAGAACCCAGCAAGCGGTCGGGCGTGCACTTGGTGTGGGCTGACACGCTCATCCGCCCGGCTTACCTCTGCCCCTCGCCGTCTGTGAACGAAGCGGTGCGTGATCCGGAAGGCTTTGCCGTGCTGGGCCTGCCTGCGCTGGTGCGGATGAAGCTCACTTCGTTCCGTGACATCGATCGCGTCCACCTGGCGGACCTTGCACGTGTCGGCCTGATCGATCAGGCTGTCCGAGAGGCGCTGCCCGCCGGGCTGCAAGACCGATTGGCGTCACTACTCGATCAGCAGGATGATGACGACTAAACTTGATTCCGCATATGTAATTGAACCATCCCTCGCGGAATTTACCAGGGGCTGACCGATCCTCGACGCAGTGCTCTTCATCTTGGCCCTGGCTTACCTCACCGCTGTCGGCGTGCTGGGGCTCTGGCTCGCTCTCGCCGGGCTCAAGCTCGCCACCGGCAAAGGCGAGAAGCCCGCACGCATCCTCCCGCAACTCATCACCTTTTCCGCGACCATTGCCTTGGGCGTGGGCGTCTGGTTCCTCTTTGATCTCGCCGGCAAGCTCGACTTCGACAAGCCCGTACTGCTCTGGCTGACGACCATCGCCCTGCCGATCTTCGCGCTGGGCGTCTGGTCCCTGCAACAGCTCGGCCCTGCCCGTCGCTGGGCGTCTGTCTACCTGCGCACCTTTGTGCTGCTGCTACTGGTCTCAATCCTCGCGGGCTTCCGCACCGTGCAGACGCACGACGAGCTGACCGTCGTCACGCTCATCGACACCAGCGAGTCTGTCCGGCGATTCTTCAACACGCCCAAGGACGCCGACGGCAACACGCAGGACTACCAGCAGTGGCTGGCGTCCTACTTCAAAGAGGCCGGCCGCGATAAACGCAGCGAAGACTACTGGTCCGCGCAGACCTTCGATGGTCGGCCCACCGTGCTGCTGAGCCCCTCGCTTGGTGAAGTCACGCTGCCCCTTGGCGCGATCGATCAGCCCTACGACGGCTCGAACGGGCAACGATCGATCGAGTCGGGCATGACCGCCAAGGCCCAGGCCGACTCGGCTCTGCGCATGCTGCTGGTCAGCGATGGCAACCTCGACGGCGAGGTGATGATGGCGGCCCAGGCCGCGGCCGCGGCGGGTGTGCCCATCGACGTTTTACCCTTGCAATACAAGGTCAACGGCGAAGTCATGATCGAGGCCGTCCGCGCCACCCCCGAAGCCCGCGAGGGCCAGACCGTCAAGGTCTCCGTCGAGCTGCGCGCTTCGGGCAAAGTCGCGGGCAAGCTGCTACTCAAGCACAACGACGCGTGGGTCGACCTCAACGGATCGGCCGAGGGCATCGGCCTGCCCATTGAAAAAACCGATCCGTGGACCCGGCTCGATGCCGGTGACGAGGTCGGCCTCTACGCGCTGACCCGCTACATCGATCGGCCCATCAGCGAGGCGGGCGTCAACACCTTCGACGCCGTCTTCGAACCGGCGGAAGACTCAGGCCTGGCCAACGCGATCACCGCCAACGACCGCGGCCAGGCCTTCACCCTCGTCGCCGGCCAGGGCAAGGTGCTGCTCGTCGATGGCGTCGGCGGCGAGGCGGGCAAAATCCTCGAACGCTCGCTCCTCTCGCGCGGCATCAACACCGAACTCGTGCCCGTCACCGCCATGCCCAGCCGGCTCGCGGACATGCGAGACTACGACGCGATCCTCTTCCAGAACGTCCCGGCCGACAACGTCCCGCCCACCGTCCAGCGGAACCTCACACGCTACGTCCACGACCTGGGCGGCGGCTTTGCCATGATCGGCGGGCCCGACTCCTTCGGCGCCGGCGGCTGGACCAACACCGACATCGACAAGTACATCCTTCCCGTGCACTGCGAAACCCCCTCGCAGAGCATCCTGCCCTCGGGCGCGCTGATCCTCGTCATCGACCGCTCGGGCTCGATGTTCTCCAGCGTCGGCGGCACGAACCAGACCCAGCAGAACGTCGCCGCCGAGGCCGCCATCCTCGCACTCTCGGCCCTCTACCCGCAGGACATGGTCGGCGTCGTCTCCTTCGACACCCAGGCCCAGTGGATCGTCAAGCCACAGTTCAACCGCGACCCCAAGGCGATCGCCGACAAAATCCGCGCCATGCAGCCCGGCGGCGGCACCGACATCCGCTCAGGCGTCGAGGCCGCTTACCAGGCGCTCAACAGCGGCGATGTCGACATCAAGACCAACGCCGTCAAGCACATGATCGTCATCACCGACGGCCACGGCGACCTGCCCAACAACTTCGAGCTGGGCCAACGCCTCGCCAAGGCCGGCATCACCATCAGCACCATCGGCGTCGGCGACGGACACAACGCGCAAGGCCTCTTTGCACTCGCACAAACCGGTCAAGGCACCTTCTACCCCGTGGTCAACCCCGCCAACCTCCCGCAGGTCTTTATCAAGGAAGCCCGCGCGATCCGCAAGAACCTCCTCAAGGAAGTGCCCTTTACCCCGCGCCTGCGTGAGGTCGCTTCGCCGATCATGGTCGGTATCAACGCCGTGCCCCAGCTCCGCGGCTTTGTCTTGACCGGTAAGAAGTCCGACCCGCGCATCGCCATGCCCATCGTCGCCGACGAGGGCGAGCCGATTTTTGCGCACCATCAGGTTGGATTAGGAAGAGCCGCCGCCTTCACCGCCGACGCCACCAACCGTTGGGCACAGGACTGGCTGGGA
>JBGSTE010000216.1:0-3580 GCA_041736655.1 Phycisphaeraceae bacterium
GGACGAACAAGCATCGACCGGCGGCGCTGGCGCACGGCGTGGCGGTCATGGTCCGCGACCTGAACGCCAGGTGCGTGGTCATGTGGACGGCCTCGGGCGGTGGCGTCCGCTACATGAGCCAGAACCGCCTGGCGGTGCCGATTGTCGCGCTGAGCGAGAAGCCGGAGATCCTGCGGCAGATGGCGCTGATGTTCGGCGTCCGGCCGGTCTACGCACGCACACCGATCGACCCGCAACTGGTGCTTGAGTCAGCCGACCATATTCTGCTGGACCGCGGCTGGGCCCAGCGCGGCGACCCGGTGATTGTTGCGCGCGGCTGGCCCATGGGCGTCATCGGCACAACCAACACCGTGCAGGTGCATTATGTCGGGGATGTGTGTCGGATTTGAGACTTGAACTTGGCCCCGCACTCCGGGCAGGAATCCGTAACAAGACCACGTCTTGGATACCCACAGGCAAGACAAAACTCATTGGATCGTCTAAGTCTGCGACGGTTGATCGCGGCACGTATTTCAATGAACAAAACCCAAAGCATGCTGAGTGCGATGAAATATCTCAGTGAGATGCCGACAGTCCAGATTGTGCTTTGATTTGGCCATTGGTAGTAACGGTAATAAATGCCGTACCATTTTGGCCCAAATCCAGTTCGGGTTAAAGGCGGATCAATCCAAGTGAAATAGACATTAGGTGGCCATGGCTCTCCGTAACTGTTTTTGTAGAGGACCAGGGCTCTTTCTGTTTGTTCAATTGTCACTCCTAAATCCATGCCGAGTGAGATGGACTGTTTAGTTGGATTATCAAAACGCTGTCCGATGACTTGGAATCGCGCAGCAATATATGTTGCGACACATACGCAGAGCAGAAACCACGCAAAAATTCGGGTGTATTTCATGGCTTAAAAAAAGCGGACTGTCCGGTGGTGGGATCGGACAGCCCGCGTGGGTGGGGTCGGGTTGTCGGGGCTTGAAAAGCCCGCGGCGCAGGCCGGGCCCGCGCCGCGGGGACACGCACCAACGTTATTTAAAGCGGAACCGGCCGATCTCCACCGCCTGGTCGCCGCTGGTGCGGACGTTGGCGCGGGAGAAGATCACGATCAGGCGTGCGGACTCCAGCACACCCAACTGAAAGTCGTCGGCCGAGTAGCCCTGCACGACGATGTACGCGGCGAACACGTCGCTGCGGGTGTCGGCCACCTCGGCCAGCCACTTGGTGAGCAGGATCTCTTCCTCGCGGTCGTCGATCACGCCGTCGTCCAGCGACGCGGGGAAGTTGCCGATCGAGTCTTCGTAGTCGTTCCAGTCGATGCGGGTGCCGGCGAGGTTGGTGTTCTGCGCGTTGTCGTTGGCGGGGTTGCCGGCGTAGGCCAGGCGCTGGAGGTTTTCGTAGAGCGCGCTGGGGTACATGATGCCCGGGACGTTGTCCGCACCGACCGCGTGGTCCGTGAGCTGGCGCAGGCTTTCTCGCCGGTCGATGATCGCCGCGGCGATGAACCGACGCGTGGCCCGGTCCGGGAAGGGCAGCGCCCGGATGAGCGTGTCTTCGGTCGCGGTGTTGAGGTTGAGTTTGCCGGCCACGAGCAGCTCGCCCTGGTCTGGGGTGGTGACGCTCTCGGCGTCGGATTCGCCGTCGCCGTCCACGCCGTCCATCGCCGGGTTGTAGGCGGTGAGCTGTTCAAGAATCATCAGTCCGTGCGGGTAGTTGAAGACGCCGAACAGACCGTTGATCGCGGTGGAGGCGTTGCCGTTGATGGCGACCCCGCGCGTACCGAGCGGGGCAGCGGTGACAGAGCTGTGCATCTTGTAGGGGAGCATGAGCGATTCGATCCCCAGATTCAGCGCGGCCGGCAGGGTCCGCAGCGTGGCGTTGCGGTTGAAGTTCACCGCGGTCAGCGCGTTGATGCCCGTCGCGTTGGGGTCCGGCCCGATCATCGGGATCTGCAGGATGTCGCCGACCCAGTGCATCCTTTCACGCGGGTTGTCGGACAGGGCGATCTGCTGATCGGTACCGTACATGCCGGCGAAGAAGGTGGTTTCGCTGGGCTTTTTCTCGTCCGCAAACGCGGGGGTGACGCTGAGTGTCGGGCTGCCGGCACTGAAGTTATCCGAGGGCTTGTCGAGCGTGGTGATATTTTCGCCAAAGCCTGCGGCGGTAGCGCTGTTGGGCCTTGCGGTGACGGTCATCATGCGGATGCCGTCGCCCACGCCCTGGTAGTTGGTCTGCACGTAGCCGAAGTTGCCGGGCATGATCTTGCCGGCGGTGACCGACTCGTTGAAGCCGGCGGCGGAGACGCGCACTTCGCAAGCGCTGTAGGGCCAGGTGGCCATGGCCCCCGTGCTGCTGAGATTACCGCCGGTCACGGCCTTGGCGCGCAGCTCGATGGTCAGGTTGTTCGTATTGCCCGGCCAGTTGAAGCGTGCATCGTTGGTGACATCGATCACGATCTTGCTCATCCCGCCGGCGATGAGGTTGGAGATGTCGTCCTGCGACGCGGTGGGGTTGCCTCTGGAGTTGCGGTGGAGGATGAGCACCTCGCCGGGGTCGAGCATCTTGTCGACCGGGACACCCGGGAGCGTCGAGAGCTCGACGGTGCTGCTGCCGATCTTGATGAAGACGTTCTCCAGCGAGACCGGACGACCCTTCCACGAGCCGCTGGCCTTGGAGGCGAAGGGGTTCCCGATCTCGACGGCGTAGCCCTGCTCGCCGCCTGCCCACGTCACCGTGTCGTTGATGGCCGGGGCGACCGGCGGCTGCACGACGGTGGCGACATACAGCCGCTGGGTGTAGACCTCGGTGATGTAAGGCAGCGCTTCGAGGCCGGCCTTGCCGTTGACCACCGAGATCACGTTGTCGCGGTCGATGGTGTCGATGATGTTCGCGGTGAGCTGGCTGGCCAGATCATCGGAGTTCGCCAGGTGCCCATAGCGCGACAGCCAGGCGGGGTTGCTCGCGTCGATGACATCCTTGATCGTCAGGCGCAGCTTGTTCACGCCCAGGCTGGAGGTGACCGCCTGGTTGACATCGAGCTTCGGCTCGCGGTTCAGCGCCGTCCTGACCGGCCGGACCACCGCCATCGACCCGGTGAAGGGGCTGACCATCTTCCGCGGGTCCAGCCGCCAGAAGTTCTGCATGTCCCAAGTATTGCCCGGGCCCACGCCGCTGCCGGTGGTGACGAAGTTGTCTTCGACGCTGGTAGCGCGGAGGAAGTTGGGCATGAGCTCTTCGACCTGCGTGGTGTTGGAGCTGTTCAGGCCGTTGCGTTGCAGGAGTTCGAAGGCATCGACGATGCCGAAGGTCGAGTTGGAGGAGTAGTCGTAAGGCGGGGGGGTGGCGGCGGCGTTTCGGCTGAAGGTGGAGGAGACGCGTGCCGCGCCGTTGGTCCAGTAGTTTCGCCGGCTGGCGGACGCGGCGACCTTGGTATTGCCGTCGTATCGCATGATGCCCGGCGAGACGGGCAGGCTGTAAGCCGGGTTACCCGTCAGCCGGAAGCCCAGCAGGTTTCGCCACTCGTTCTGGGCCTGCGCGGCACTGATGCCTGAGCCGGCCTGGCCCGCGGTGATGGCGGCAAAGCCCGAGCCGTCGA
>JBGSTE010000227.1:0-5079 GCA_041736655.1 Phycisphaeraceae bacterium
CCGATGCGCCAGCCGGCCATGTTGTAGGGCTTTGACAGCGTGGTGAACTCGACGCCAAACTCTTTGGCGCCCTTGGCCGCGAGATAGCTCGGGGCCTTGTAGCCGTCGAAGCACGTCTCGCCGTAGGCAAAGTCGTGGAGGATCATGACCTGGTGCTTGTCCGCCATCTCAACGACGCGGTCGTAGAAGTCGGCATCAACGGTCATGGCCGTGGGGTTGTGCGGGTAGCAGAGCGTGACGAGCTTGGGCTTGGGCGTCAGCGTCTCGAGCACGTGGTCGATGCGGTCGAGGAACGCCTGATCGTTACCCAACGGCACCGACACCGTCGACGCGCCGGCAAGGATCACCGCGTAAGTATGAATCTGAAACGCGGGGTCGGCGACGACGGCGGTATCGCCCGGGCCTAAGAGCGCCAGGCACATGTGGCTGAAGCCTTCCTTGCTGCCGATGGTCGCGATGACTTCGGTCGCCGGGTCCAGCTCGACGCCCCACTTGCGTTCGTACTTGATCGCCATCTCCCGGCGGAGGTTGTAGACGCCGGCCGACACCGAGTACCGGCTGTTGCGCGGGTCCACCACCGCCTCGCGGAGCTTTTCCACCACCGGGTCCGGCGGGGCGTCCAGCGGATTACCCATGTTCATGTCGATCACGTCCGCGCCGGCCTTGCGACGGTCATAGATCATCTGCTTGAGCCGGCCAAGCACGTAAGGGGGCAGGCGCTCGATGCGGGATGCGACTTTGATTTCCATGGGATTAGTCTCGGTTACAGCGATACAGATAGTTTAACCGCGAATAGCCCGATGTGATGCTGGTATGAATCTACAGAACAGGCGAACCATTACGGCTGGGCAATCGTTTCGCGCCGCCGTTGCCAGGCCTTGTCCAGCGCCGGGTCGAGGACGACGACGTTGGCCTGGCTGATCATGACGCGGGCAAGCTGCTGCATCCGAACACGCTCAAGCTCCAGCCGAACGACCCGGGCCAGTTCGTCGCGCACTTGTTCCAGTGGCGGGACATCCTTATCGATCACCTCTTCAAGCCAGATCAACGCGTAGCCCTCGGGCAGCGCGATCACCGGGCTCAGGCGTGCCGCGCGGTCCTCGACCGACAGCTTGGGCAGCGCATCGCGCAGGGCCTTGGGGTAGGTCGCGTCGGCGGCGCTGATCGGCGAGAGCAGGCCGCCTTGGCTGACACTGATATCGGTCGAGACCTGCACGGCAACGTCGGCAAACGCTTGGCCATCAAGCACGCGCTGCCGGGCAAGCGTGAGCGTCTGAACCTCGCCGGCGGTGATCAGTCGAACGCGGTATTGCCGGCCGTAACGGACGTCGTAGGCCTGCTTGATCGACGCGTCGTTGACCGTGACGCCATCACGCACCAGGCGGCGCAGCCCGGCGCTACGTCGCAGCAGCGATTCAAACCGTTCTTCACCAAGCCCGCGCTGCTCACGCATCGTTTTGAGTAAGCGCGTCGCCTGGTCCGCGTTGTCGGACAGACTCGTCAGCAGCAACGCGCGCTCGGCGGCGAGGTCCGCATCAGACAAAGCAATGCCCTGCTCAGCCAGTCGCTGATCGATCGCACGGCTTAGCAGCAGTTCGGAGAGCGCCTGGCCGCCCTCGGCCTCGACCATCAGGCTGTAGAGTTGATCGCGCGTGACGACCTGGCTGTCGATGTAGGCGGCGGGGCTGGCGTCCTGTACTTGTGCCTGCCGGTTGTCGCTGGGGGCGGTGGACTGGGGCGGGCCCGGTGGGTCGGACTGGCAGCCGACGGCGAAGGATGCGACAATGGCTAAGCTGATCAGCGGTTTGACGTGCATCGATGCACGCTAGACCGCGGGCAGGCCGGTGTCAACGCCATGCAGGAACCGACGATGTCGCAGACCTCCGAACAAACCGAGCAACTGATCCTCTGCCCGTACTGCGGCCACGCGCAGTTCGGCGGCGAGCGTTGCCAGGCCTGCTCAGGCCTGTTTGAACCGCTCAGCCGGCGCGCCACGCAACTGGCGATGGGGCCCTGGCAGATCCGCGACAAGCACAACCCGTTTAAGCCCGGCTGCTGCTACGACATCATCAAGCGCATGGCCGCGGCGGGCAAGATCAAGTCGACCACCGTCCTGCGCGGACCGACGACCCGGCAGTTCTGGTCCATCGCCCGCAACGTGCCGGGCGTAGCCCACCTCATCGGCTACTGCCACGGCTGCGTAGCGCACGTCAGCCCCAGTGACGCCAAGTGTGGCAAGTGCAGCGCCGTCTTTGCTGAGCCTCGCGAACGCAACGCCCTGGGCCTGGTCTTCAAGACCGACGACGAAGCCAAGCAGGGCCAACTCGCACTAGATGCTGAACTGCGTGGCGAAGCGCCGCCGGCCCGACCCATGCCCGGGCCGACCAAGAAGATGTCGCCCAGACCGGCCAAGCCCGGCGACCTGCTGGCCGAGGTGCTCGATCTCTCCGGCGACGCGAGGCCTTACGTCACCGCGCCGATCACCGGTGCCATCAAACCCGCCGCCAAGCCCATCAGCTTCACCGCCTCGACGCAGCCGGGCAAACCCGCCGCGCTACCCACCAGCGCCTTTGATATCGAACCCACCGGCCCGCTCCCCGAGGGCAGCTCGATCAGCCCGATGGTGCTCATGCTCATTGCCCTGAACATCATCGCGCTGGGCGCGATCGTGGTCTTTGTGCTCATGAACCAGTGAGCGGTCGCCGGGCCACCAGGATCAGCGACTGACCCACCGGCGGACCGGTCAGGCGATCGAGCAGCCGCAGCCAGGGCATCACGCCGCGGATGCGGTCCAGTTGCCGCGGTGAAAAAGTCCGCGAGAAATTCGCACGCTTTTTCAGCACCCGCGACTTGAGCCAGTAAGGCCCGACACCCGCCAGATTCATGTACGAAAGCCTGACGATCTCAAGGCCCGCCTGCTGAACAAGCGACCTGAGCATTGGACGGTTGTATCGGCGGTAGTGGTCCGAGGCGACATCGACACTGCCAAAGAGCCACGGACAGGCCGGCACCTTGATCAAGAGGTGCCCGCCGGGCTCGACGATGTCGGCGAGCTGGCGGAAGAGCACCAGGTCGTCTTCGATGTGTTCGAGCACATCCAGACACACGACCGTGTCAAAGCGCTCCTGTCGCAGGGCCCGCGCCTGCTCGTCCAGGTCAGCCTGAAGAAATCGGATGTTGTTACAGCGGGCAAAACGCTCGCGTGCATCGCTGATGTTGATCGGGCTCAGGTCGATGCCAACGCCAAGGTCGATGCGATCGGAAACGGCGCTGAAGAAGTTGCCCACGCCGCAGCCTGCATCAAGCACCCGCCGACCCAGGGCCGAGCCAAAGAGGTCCGCGACCCAGCGGTAGTAAGGCAACATCGCGTTCATGCGCTGCAAAGCCTCGAAGTGCTCTTCTTCGTGAGGCAGCTTGCGCTTGATCAGTTCGTCGGTCGGGCTCGAGCAGGGAAGGCTTGTCATGGTGTGGTCTCTGCAAGGACGGGGCTTGTTGTCTTCTGAGCGAAGAGAACCTGACGGAGAAAGACAAACTTGCAGACCGCCGAGACGAGCAGGATCCCCGCGTAGGCCGGCAGATACGGGATCGACAGGACACCGCTCAGCAGCAGGAAGCAGGCGTACTCCGCAGCACGGAAGCCAACGATCGAGGCGAGGAAGCCCGCCAACTGCACAGTCCATCGTCCGGCATGGTTGTCGAAAATAAAGAGCCGAAGGGTGACAAAGTTAAAGAGCGTCATGCACGTCATCGCGATGGGTACCGACAACCACGTGCTGATGTTCAGGACCTCGTGAAATAGGGCCGTCAGGCCGAGGTAGCCGACGAAACTCACCGCGCTGAGCACCGCGAAGGCCAGGGCTTGTCTCTTCAGCGGGTTTGCACGCGGGCTTGGGTTCATGGTTTTCGGCCTCGCGCCACGAGGTTCCACGACAGCCGACCCAGCAGCGGTGCGCACGCTCGCTCCAGGAACGTATCGATCATGCACGCCGACTTGACCAGCGGACGCAACAACCAAGAAGGCTCAACAGGCACCTCGGCAAAGGGCGTAGAGATCAGGCCCTGCGGGAGGATGGCGATGTCCGTCAGCCCGGCCCGGGTGTAGATCGCCCGCAACTGCGCAGCGGAGAGCTGCGCCTGCTCATCGGAGTACTCCGCATCGACGCGCTTGCGGATCGAGCGCGCCAGCCGGACTAACGGGTTGCCCGGCTGTGGCTCGTTGGCCAGCAGGAAGCCCCCGGGCTTGAGCGCGCGGACCAGTTCTGCCATCGCCGCGTCCATGTCGTCCAGGTGGTGCAGCACGCCGATCATGACGATGGCGTCGAAGGACTCATCGAGGTTCATCGCCTTGATGTTGGCGGTCTTGAAGGTTGTATTCGGCAGTGCATTGTGCTGCTTGGCGGCGTCGATGAGTTTGTCGGCGTAATCGATGCCGACGAATCGCCCAAAGCGCCCCGCGAGATAACGTGCACTGAATCCCGCGCCGCAGCCGGCCTCCAGAATCGCGGGATTTTCAGGCAAAGACGCCGCATCGAGCGTGCGAAGCAGACGCTGCCGCCTTGCAAGCGATGCGGTGGCGTGCAGGTCCTTGCGTGTATAAGCCTGGGCGATGCCGTCAAAGAGGGCGCGGTCGCGCGACTCGCGCTCGGTGCCGGGCATCGGCCGTGCGGTAGCCTGTGTCATGGTCGCTTCTCCGCAGGGGTGTCGGGTACGGCGCTTACGATCGGCGTCAGCGAATAGTCGCCTGTCTTGCTGTTCATCGTGAACAATTCGCGATCGGGCCAGGCTACATGCGCCATCTGCTGCCAACCCTCGACAGCGGAAACATAGATCACGCTGCTCTTTTCAAACGGGGTCTGCATCGACCACATGCCCGCGATGCCGCGCTTGTAGTTGGGCTGCTGCGTAACGGGGTCAAGGCCATCGACCGGCAACGCAACCACCGCGTGGGTCAGGCCGGCCTTGTTGACGGTCTGTACGACGCGACCGTCGATGCCGTGCGGCGGCGACTGAATCAACTCAACGACCTGCACCGGCACCGCAATGAAAAACGTCACCGCGCATGCCACCAGCGCCGCACGC
>JBGSTE010000245.1:0-2694 GCA_041736655.1 Phycisphaeraceae bacterium
AGGTTATCCTTGAGCAGATCGTGGCCTTCGAGCTGAAGTGGGTCAAGGGCAACAAGGAGATCAAGGAGGCCGGCACCGCGGTCTACAACCAGTTCTGGCCCCGTATCCAGGCGATCGAGAAAGAGAAGCAGCGCAAGCTGGCGCACATGAAGCGTGGCGACGAGCTGCCCTCCGGCGTGCTGGAGATGGTCAAGGTTTACATCGCGACCAAGCGGCCGTTGTCGGTCGGCGACAAGATGGCCGGGCGTCACGGCAACAAGGGCGTCATCGCCCGTATCGTCCCCGAGCAGGACATGCCGTTCCTCGAAGACGGCACGCCGGTCGATGTGCTGCTGAACCCGCTGGGCGTGCCCTCGCGCATGAACGTCGGGCAGATCCTCGAGACGCACCTGGGCTGGGCCTGCGGCGTGTTGGGATTCCAGGCGGTCACCCCCGTCTTCGACGGCGCGACCGAAGGCGAGATCCACGCCGTCGTCAAGGAAGCCAACGAGTACGCCAAGAAGCGCATCGAAGAAACCGGCGGCAACCACGGCCCGGACGAGCTGCTGGCCCAGATGCCCTACGGCGGCAAGATCCAGCTCTACGACGGCCGCACCGGTGAGCCTTTCGACCAGAAGACAACCGTCGGGTACATGTACCTGATCAAGCTGCACCACCTGGTCGATGACAAGATCCACGCCCGCGCGACCGGCCCGTACAGCCTGATCACCCAGCAGCCGCTGGGCGGCAAGGCACGCACCGGCGGGCAACGCTTCGGCGAGATGGAAGTCTGGGCGCTCGAGGCCTACGGCGCCGCGTACATCCTCCAGGAACTGCTGACCGTCAAGAGCGACGACGTCGAGGGCCGGACCAAGATCTACGAATCGATGGTCAAGGGCACCAACACGCTCGAGGCCGGCATGCCCGTCGCCTTCGACGTGCTCTGCAACGAGATCAAGGGCCTGGGCCTGAACATCACGCTGGAGAAGGTCGAGCTGGAGGGTGGATCGATCCTGTAACTGTTATGAGCACCACATGGATAGCCATGAGCGTAGATGCATGTAAAGCATCTCGACGACTAAGAGATAAACACCCGCGAAGCGCGGTGAGCCGCGCTTATTATGCCGCTTACTCCGCCGTGACAAACGAACTACACAAAGACCCAGGTATCACTTTCAGCCAAGGAAGAGGCAATCCCTCGCACGGTGGTTTGCTTGATTACATACAACAGTCATTCTCGCGTCAGAGTCGTGATAACGACCTGATTGATCGTGTGAAGAGAAGTATTAGGGATCTGCGGCGGGAACGCGAGCGAGCGGACTACATGCCCCACGAGTTTGTCGAAGAGCGTGATGCAAAAGAAAGTTTAAGACGTGCGGAGCAGGTGCTACATGAACTGGGAGTGCCGCTATGACGATCGACCAACTAGCGTCCATGGTGGAAGAGGAATTGGATAAGCGGATTCGACCGCTTGGCGACTACCGCGTCAGCGTTGCGAAAAACCTCAGCTTCCAAGACGGAGAGCAGCTTTGGCACGTATTCGTCTCCGTAGACCGTCCAATTAAACAACGCGGACAATACTATGACATCTTGAATGATGTCGAAGAGTTTCTTGAAACACAACGAAATGAAAATGTCATGCTCGTGCCTGTGAAGCCCGAGAGCGCGTCCCAGGCATCTTAAGGAGCTAAGTGAATCATGGCTGAACTGATGTACGACCGCGTGAACGACTACGCCTCGGTGAAGATCACCCTCGCCAGCCCCAACGACATCCGCTCGTGGAGCTTCGGTGAGGTGAAGAAGCCCGAGACGATCAACTACCGCACCTACCGCCCGGAGAAGGACGGCCTGTTCTGCGAGCGGATCTTCGGCCCCGAGCGCGACTACGAGTGCGCCTGCGGCAAGTACAAGGGCACGAAGTTCAAGGGCATCATCTGCGACCGCTGCGGCGTCAAGGTCACGCACTCCCGCGTCCGCCGAAAACGCATGGGCCACATCAACCTCGCCGCGCCCATCGTCCACATCTGGTTCTTCAAGGCCATCCCCAGCCACCTGGGCAACCTCCTGGGCATGAAGACCAGCGACATCGAGAAGGTCGTCTACTTCCAGGACTACGCCGTCATCGATCCCGGTGACACCCCGCTGAAAGAGCGCCAGCTCCTGACCGAGGACGAGTACCGCACCGCCCGCGAGCAGTACGGCCACGGCTTCGTCGCCGCCATGGGTGCCGAGGCGATCAAGGAACTGCTGGTCAAGCTCGACCTGAACGAAACCCAGGCGCAGCTCCGCGAGGACCTGGGCAACACCCGCAGCAAGCAGAAGATCAAGGACCTCTCCAAGCGTCTGAAGATCGTCGAGCAGATCCGCCACTCCGAGAACAAGCCCGAGTGGATGGTCATGGACGTGGTCCCGGTGATCCCGCCGGACCTGCGCCCCTTGGTGCTGCTGGAGTCGGGCAACTTCGCGACCAGCGACCTGAACGACCTGTACCGCCGGATCATCAACCGCAACAACCGGCTGAAGAAGCTGATGGACCTCAACGCCCCCGAGGTCATCATCCGCAACGAAAAGCGCATGCTCCAGCAGTCGGTCGATGCGCTCTACGACAACGGCCGATGCCGCCGACCCGTGCTCGGCTCGTCCAACCGCCCGCTGAAGTCTCTGACCGACATGATCAAGGGCAAGCAGGGCCGGTTCCGCGAGAACCTGCTGGGC
>JBGSTE010000270.1:0-6278 GCA_041736655.1 Phycisphaeraceae bacterium
CCGGACCTTCGCTGCGCTCAGGACCGGCTTCTATTCATTGTTTCAGCGGCACCCACATGCAAAAAGACACACCCCCGCTTGCGCGAGGGTGTGTCGTTGAATCATCGGTTCACCGGTCGGCGATTTAGTTGCCGAAGGTGATCTTGTCCGTGCCCAGGTGGTCCAGGCCATCGCCCAGGCCGCCCATGCCGCCGCCGGACTGCTGGCCGCCGGCCTTGCCTTCCTTGCGGTCGGCAGCGACTTCCTGGTCGTTGGTCCACTGTGCACGCTTGAGTGACAGGCCGATTTTGCGGTCTTCCAGGTCGACACGCAAAATCTTGACCTCGACGTCCTGGCCCTGCTGCACCACGTCCTGCGGGTTCTCGACCTTGTGGTCGGCCAGCTCGGAGATGTGGAGCAGGCCTTCGAGATCGTCTTCCAGTTCGACGAACACGCCGAAGTTGGTGATCTTCGTGACCTTGCCGTGCACGATCATGCCCGGCTGGTAGGCCGAGGGGATCGCCTGGTCCCACGGGTCTTCGTCCAGTTGCTTGAGGCCCAGCGCCACGCGCTGCTTCTGCTGGTCGACTTCAAGCACGACGCACTTGATCTCGTCGCCCTTCTTGAGCATCTCGTTGGGGTGGCTGATCTTCTTGGTCCACGACAGGTCGCTGACGTGCAGCAGGCCGTCGATACCAGGCTCGATCTCGACGAACGCGCCGTAGCTGGCGAGGTTGCGGACCCGGCCCTGAACGATCGTTCCGGGCGGGTACTTCTCGGCCACAAGCTCCCAGGGGTTGATCTCGGTCTGCTTCATGCCGAGGCTGATTTCCTGCTTGTTCTGGTCGATATCCAGCACAACGACCTCGACCTCTTCGCCGATGGACACGACTTCCGAGGGGTGGTTGATGCGCTTGGTCCAGGACATCTCGGAGATGTGGACCAGGCCCTCGACGCCGTCCTCGAGCTTGACGAACGCGCCGTAGGACATGATGTTCGTGACCGTGCCCTTGACGCGGGTGTTGCTCGGGTACTTCGCCTCGATATCTTCCCAGGGCGAAGAGTCCTTTTGCTTCAGGCCCAGGGCGATCTTTTCCTTGTCGTAGTCGATGTTGAGGATCTTGACCTCGACCTTGTCGTCGATCTTGACCACGTCCGACGGGTGGTTGACCCTGCCCCAGGACATGTCGGTGATGTGCAGGAGGCCATCGATGCCGCCCAGGTCCACGAACGCGCCGAAGTCGGCGATGTTCTTGACCGTGCCGGTGACGACGTCGCCGACCTTGATCTTCTCCAAGAGCTTCTTGCGCATGATCGACCGGCGGTCTTCGATGAGCTTGCGGCGGGAGATGACGATGTTTCGGCGTTCGGTGTCGATCTTGAGGATCTGGGCCTCGATCGTCTTGCCGATGTAGATGCCGATATCCGGGGGCCGGCGGATGTCCACCTGCGACGCGGGCAGGAACACCGGCACGCCGATGTCGACGAGCAGCCCGCCCTTGATCTTCCGCATGACCTTGCCTTCGATCGAGTCGCCCTCGCCCTTCTCGGAGATGAGCTTCTCCCAGCCGCGGATGCGGTCGGCCTTGCGCTTGGAGATGGCGACCATGCCGCCTTCGCCTTCGACCGACTCCAGGAGCACGTCCACCGAGTCGCCGATCTCGACGTCCGCGGGGTTGTCAAATTCGTTCTTGTCGAGGATGCCTTCGGACTTGAGCCCGACGTCGACCAGGAAGTCGTCGCCGGCCATGCCGATGATCTTGCCGGTGAGGATCGAGCCACTGGAGAAGTCGGCGATGTTGTCTGAAAGCAGTTCTTCCATGTCGCCGCCGGCGACAGCGCTGCCGAAGGCGGCTTCGAGCATCGCCTCGGCTTCGATGTCTTCGATGGAGAGTGATGCGATGAGGGTCCTGTTGACCATGTGAGAGGGGTGTCCTTTCGTGACGGGTCTACCCGCTTCGGCACACGCCGAAAACCACGGGTCGCGGCCTACGGTAAGGCCGCCTGGTGGGAGTGCCCCGGCCGAACGCCGGCTGGAGCGAGCTAAATAGTGTACCAAAACTCAGGCCGAATGCCGAATATAATGCAGTCATGGCTGTAGACCGCTCAAACTTGCTTGTAAGGAAGTTCCACGGGACGGACCCGGGCACGCTCGATCTGGATTACCTCGATACCCTGACTGTTAGCGAGCGATTGGAAATGGTCATTCAGATCAGCAGGACGGCATGGAGAATTAAGGATGCTGGAACCGGACGAGAACGAACAGCACTTCCGAGACATGCTCTACCTGTTCACAAAACACAACGTTGAGTTCATGGTGATAGGAGCTCATGCGCTGGGGGTTCATGATCTGCCCCGGGCGACGGGCGACATCGATATCTGGGTACGGGCACACCCTCAAAATGCACCTAAAATCTGGACCGCACTCCTCGAATTCGGGGCACCGCTGCAAGACATGAAGCAATCTGATTTCAATCAGGCTGGCGGAGGGTTTATCATCGGTTTGCCGCCTGGGCGGATCGATATTCTTACAACAATTAGCGGTGTCCAATTCGACGAGGCTTGGCCCAATCGCATAGCGGGTAAAATCTTTGGCATACCCGTCTTTGTGATGGGAGTTAAAGACATGATCCGCAATAAGAAAGCAGCCGGGCGTGATAAAGACAAGCTGGATGTCAAGAGTCTAGAAAAGCGATACCCGCAGAAGTAAACGATCAAACTGCTGCACCACACTTTTCGCGCACATACGCCACCGCGTTCTGAAAGAACTTCAAGCCCGCCATCGTCTGCGACAAAAAGCTCTCGCCCTTGCGCGTCCATTGCGGGTGCTGTGTCGGCGTCACGCAGCGCTCGGGGTGGGGCATCAGGCCGAAGATCACGCCGGTGGGGTCGCAGATGCCGGCGATGTCGTCGTCTGAGCCGTTGGGGTTGGCCCCCTGGCCGTAGCGCAGCGCGACCTGTGCGCTAGATTTGAGTTGGTCGATCAAGTCCGCCGGGCCGGTGAATCGGCCCTCGCCGTGGGCGATGGGTAATTCAAACGAGCCCAGGCCCTTGGTCCACACACACACCGAGCCGGTCACTTCCTCATATGGGCCCCACTTGCACATGAAGCGCCCGGAGGTGTTGTCCGCCAGTGTGCAGACCTGTCTGGCCTCAGCGGGGAAGGGCAGGAGCCCGAGCTTGACGAGCACCTGGAAGCCGTTGCAGATGCCGATCATCGGCACGCCGCGCGCCGCGGCAGCCTGCAAGGGTTCGAGCAGCCGGTGACGCAGGCGGTTGGCAAGAATGCGGCCGGCCGCGATGTCGTCGCCGTAGCTGAACCCGCCGGGGAAACCGATCAGGTCGAACTGCTCGATGAGCGTCGGCGACTCGATCAGTCGCGAAACATGGATCGTCTGCGTCGTCGCCCCCGCCTGCTCAAACGCATAGGCAAGCTCGGCGTCGCAGTTGGTCCCGGCGGTACGGATGATGAGGGTCGAGGGTGTCATCACGAGCATCATATCAGCGCGTGTAAAAGATAGCCGGAGACCTACGGGCTCCGGACGCGAAAGCAGTTGGCTAACGATTGATGCGTGATGTTCTCTTGTCCGGAGCCCGTAGGTCTCCGGCTATTGTGAGTCAGTCACTCGCTTACGCTTCGGGCTCTGATGGATCGCTATCGCGTTTGCCTGTCGCCTTGAACGACGCCCGGCGCTTGGCGTACTCCTCTGGGCTCACCGGCAGGTCCGGGTTCTCGACGCCGTCCATCGCCTGCTTGTGCAGCGTCTTTAAAAACGGCACGCACCACCCGCAGCCGGTCCCGGCACTGAGGCACTCGCTGATCAGGCTCGCCACCGCCGGCCGTTCGCGCTTGCAGAAACTCACCACCTTGCGCTGGCTGACGTGGAAGCAGAGGCAGACGTGGTCGTCGGGGTTCATGAGCGTGATTGCTTAATGCTTATTGATGATTGATAATGGCCGGCCTGTTGTCTGCACGATTATCAATCATCAATCAACAATTATCAATGCCCCCCACCTCCGCCTACGACCGATTGCTGGACGAACTGGAGAAGCTGCCGGGCATCGGTCGGCGCTCGGCCGAACGCATCGCGTTTCACCTGCTGCGCCAGCCGGCCGCCGATTCGGTCGCGCTTTCCGAGGCCCTGACGCGCTTCCGTACCAACCTCAAGGTCTGTCAGCTCTGCGGCCACGTGACCGAGTCGGACCCGTGCCCGATCTGTGCCGACGCTAAACGTGACGCGTCGACGCTGCTGGTGGTCGAACAGCCCAGCGATGTCGTGGCGATCGAGCAGGCCGGGGCGTACAGGGGTCGCTACCACGTGCTGATGGGCCGACTGTCGCCGATGGAGGCGATCGGCGCAGGCGAACTGAACATCGCCGGGCTGATCGAGCGCGTGCGAAGCGGGCTAAGCGGCAAGCCGTTGGTTGTGCAGATCCATGAGGTGATCCTCGGCACCAACCCCACGCTCGAAGGCGACGGCACGGCCCTCTACCTCACCGACGCCTTGCAGAAACTCGGCGTCAAGGTCACGCGCCTGGCCCGCGGCATGCCGGTGGGCTCGAGCCTGCAGACTGTATCGAAGGCGGTGCTCAGCGACGCGATCCAGGCGCGGACGCGCAGCGAGTGAACTGGCGAGAGTTCGAGCCCACCGAGTGCTCGCTTGACGCCCGCGATGCTCGGGCGATCAAACGCGGGCTGTCGGCATCCAAACAAAAATCGCACACCCAACGCCAAACGATGGTTGGGCCTGATCCGCCACGTTGGTACCATACGCCCGGCCAAGCAAATCCCGCGCCATTCCCGACGGCCTCAAGTCGCCGCCACGGACACCTGACATGAGATTCGATACTGGACAACAGATGCGGATGGACCAGCGCATGAAGCTGGACCCCCGCATGATCCAGTCCATGGAGATCCTCCAGATGCCCACCCCGGCTCTGGAAGAACGCATCGAGCAGGAACTGGCCAGCAACCCCACCCTCGAAATCGCCCAGGTCGGCGACGACGCCGACACCCTCCAGGCCGAGCAGGCCCAGGCCGACCGCGACGACCGCGAAGCCCAACGCGAGATGGTCGTCGACCGCAACGACGGCAACCACAACGAAGCCGCCGACGACTTCGAACGCCTCTCCAACTTCTCCGAGCAGTACGGCGAGGCCTGGGACGCGAACACCAACGAGTCCTCGTCCTCCTCCGAATTCGCCAAGCGACAGGTCAGCGCCACCGCCGGCGACCGCGATGGCAAGCTCGACGCCATGGCCAACACCGCCGCCCGCGGGGCCTCGCTCTTTGACCAGCTCATGGACCAGTGGCGACTGGCCGACGTGCCCGCTAGCCTCGCCGAGCTGGGCACCTACCTCATCGGCTTCATCGACGCCGACGGCTACCTCCGCACCCCCATCCAGGACCTCCTCCGCGAAGCCCCGGCCGGCACGACCCCCGATCTCATCAACGCCGCCATCGACAAGCTGCAACAGGTCCTCGACCCGCCCGGCCTGGCCGCACGCGACTTCCGCGAGTGCCTGCTCCTGCAGATCGACGCCAAGGAAGCCAGCGACTTTGACCTGGACCTCTCCCTGCAACGCGAGCTCGTCGAACACCACCTCAAGGACATCGAAGCCAACCGCTACCCCAAGATCGCCAAGGCCATCGGCAAAGACATCGACCAGATCAAGCTCGCCCTGCTGAGCCTCCGCCAGTTCCACCCCCACCCGGGACGCATGCTCGCGTCCGACGAGGTCCGCACCATCACCCCCGACGCCGTCATCGAATACGACGAGGAAAACGACGCCTACACCGCCAGCCTCACCCACGGCCGACTGCCCTCGCTCACCATCTCCCGCGACTACCAGGACCTCGCCAAGGACAAGGACACCGACAAGAAAACCCGCGATTTCGTCAACCGAAACCTCAACAGCGCCCGCTGGCTCATCGACGCCATCGCCCAACGCAACAACACCCTCCTCCGCGTCATCGGCGTCGTCGTCCAGGCCCAACGCGACTTCTTCGACCAAGGCCCCCAGGGCCTGCGACCCCTGCCCATGACCACCGTCGCCGACCAACTGGGCGTCCATGTCGCCACCATCAGCCGGGCCGTGAGCGAAAAATACCTACAGACCCCCCGCGGCATCCTCCCGCTCCGCATGTTCTTCTCCGGCGGAACCGAGTCCGAGGCCGGCGAATCCATGGCCTGGGGCGCCGTCCAGGCCAAACTCAAGGAAGTCATCGAACAGGAAGACAAGCAAAACCCCCTGACCGACGACGAACTGGTCGACGCCCTGAAAAAACAAGGCATCGA
>JBGSTE010000288.1:0-2413 GCA_041736655.1 Phycisphaeraceae bacterium
AACTGGCGGCTCGGCCGGAGCCTCGCCCTCCCACATGCATAATTCAGCAGCCTATTAACGCGACTCGCGCCGGACCCGTCCCTGCACACGGTAGCGCTCGACGAGGTAGGCCAGCGCACCGATCGGGTTGCGGTTGCGGAAGACCCGGCGGTTGATGAGCTTGCCGCCGTCGCTCCCACGCCTGCCGGTGTCCAGTCGCTCGATCTGTCTGGACAGTACGGCAAAGAGGTTCTGCTCCTCGAGCGTCCGTCGCTTGGCCTCCATGATCGCGGGCAGGCGTTTGTCGTATTCGTTGTCTGCCATGGCCTTTCGGATGGTCGCGATCGCCGAGGGCATGTCGCGGATATCGATCGGGATGAAGCTCTCTTGCGGGAAATAGTCGCTGCCGTTGGGGGCACCAAAATAAAAAGGCAGAGCACCGGCGAGGAACGTATCGGTCAGTTTCTCGGTGATGTGATGCGGGGCGATGTGGTTTTCGATCGCGACGTGGTACTTGTAGCGGTCCAGGGCCTGAGCCTTGTCGGTGATATCACGGACGCCCCGGCCGAAGTGGTCCAGTTCAGGGATCGCGGCCTTGAGCGCCTGGGTGAAGTCGTAGCGCAGTCGGTGCAGGGTGTGACCCATGGCCTTGTCCGAGCAGACTGTGGAGAGGAGGAGGTCTTTGTCGGGGTGCGGGCCCTGGGCGATCTGGTCGTAGGTTCGTGCGCCCTGCTGGTCGAGGGTCAGCGGCAGGCCGAAGTACCAGCGGAGGGCGGGTTGATGGAAGATGCGTCCGGGGTGATGTAGTGCCCAGGGTTCGTGGCTGGTGAGGATGTGGCCGAACTGTCGGAGGTAATTGCTGCCATAGACCTTGATGGAAGCGGGCTCGGTAGTGATGAGCAGTGTGTTCTCGCGTGGACAGGCCAGCACTTCGCCACGGGTGGGCAGTTCGTCGTAGACCACCAGCCAGTGGTAGTCGCGGGCCTTGGGGTCGAAGGTAAATCGGCATCGACCCCAGATCGGCTCGCTGGCGGGGAACTGCCGACGCCAGGGCGCGTCGTCGGTGATATCCGCCTTGAGCATGAACTTGACGATGATCGGCAAAGGCGTGGTCGTCGCGGTCGCGGGCATGGGTATGGGCTGCTGCATCGTCGGCGATAGCTTAGTGTGACCGGCGTAAACCCGTCACGCATGACGCGGTTCTACATTACACTGAGCGATTCGTTTGACCGTGGCCGCAACGCCTCAGGACCCTATCGACATGGCCAACTTTGCACTCATCGGCGCCGCCGGCTTCGTCGCTGCCCGACACATGAAAGCCATCCGCGACACCGGCAACCAGCTTGTCGCGGCGGTCGACCCGCACGACGCCGTCGGCGTGCTGGACTCGTACAGCCCCGAGGCCCGCTTCTTTACCGAGATCGAACGCTTTGACCGCCACCTCGAGAAACTCCGGCGAGAGCCCGGCGGCAAGCAGGTCGACTACGTCACGGTCTGCTCGCCCAACTACCTGCACGATGCGCACGTCCGCCTGGCCCTGCGGGTCGGTGCCCATGCGATCTGCGAGAAGCCGCTGGTCATCAACCCGTGGAACCTGGACCAGCTCCAGGCGGTTGAACAGGAGCAGAGCAAGCGCGTCTACACCGTGCTCCAGCTTCGCCTGCACGAGAAGCTCAAGGCGCTTAAGCAGCAGATCGACAGCGCGCCCAGCGGCAAAAGGCAGAAGGTCGACCTGGCCTACATCACCCGGCGGGGCCAGTGGTACAACACCTCCTGGAAAGGCGACCACGAGCGATCGGGGGGCGTAGCGATGAACATCGGCATCCACTTCTTTGACATGCTCATGTGGCTGTACGGAAAGGTCGAGTCGTCGGAGGTCCACCTGCGTCAGGACCGCCGGATGGCTGGGGCGATTGAACTTGAGCGCGCCAGCGTCCGCTGGTTTTTGTCGATCGAAGAGCAGGATCTGCCCGCCGCGGTGCGGGCCAAGGGCGGGCACGCGTTCCGCTCGATCACCGCCGACGGACAGGAGATCGAGATGTCCGAGGGCTTCACGGACCTGCACACCCGCGTGTACGAAGACATCCTCGCCGGCGGCGGGTTCTCGATCGACGATGCCCGGCCGGGCGTGGAGCTGGTTTACAAGATCCGCAAGCAGGATTTGTGCGACAGCCCCGGCCAGCGCGCCCACCCGATGCTCTTGAAGGTCTAAGCCATGGCCGTGTCTGCCCAAGCGAAAATCTTCAGGACCGCGGTGGTCGACGAGGGCGCGACGATCGGCGCTGGGACCAGCGTCTGGCACGCGGTGCATGTCCAGAGCGGCGCGGTCATCGGCGAGCGCTGCGTGCTGGGGCAGAACGTCATGGTCGCTGGTGGCGCGGTGCTGGGCAACAACGTCAAGGTGCAGAACAACGTCGCGGTCTACGCCGGCGTG
>JBGSTE010000293.1:0-4371 GCA_041736655.1 Phycisphaeraceae bacterium
GGGGTTTGGGTTTTTGGGGGTGGGGGTTTGGGTGAGTTTTAGATAACGAATGGTGTATTGAAGCAACAAACCATGACGCGTCAACAGATCGTTCACAGATGTGTCTCCAAAAAAACTTAACCACGAAGACTCGAAGACCACGAAGCAAGGCATGATTCAAGTATGATGGCTGTCTTTCTTCGTTTTCTTTGTGCTCTTCGTGGTTTTTCTGGGTTCCCAAATTGGGGTCAACCCCAACCCCCAGTCCCCAGACCCCAACCCCTAAATAAAAAGCGGCCGACCGCCGCGAAACGCGACGGCCGGCCTTGGGGTGGTAGGTCTGTGCCGGCGTGGGCCGGTCACGTTGCCTTTACTGAGTTGGGCCTGTGCCCAAGCGCCGAAAGACTTACAGCGCGTCGTTGTCTTTTTCACCCGTGCGGACACGGATGACACTTTGCAGGCCGTAGACGAAGATCTTCCCGTCGCCGACGTTGCCGGTGTTAGCGGCGCTGACGATGGCGTTGACGGCCTTGTCAACGTCTGTGGTTTTGACCGCGACCTTCAGGAGGATCTTGGGCACAAAGCCCACGTCCATTCGGCCGCCACGGTATCGCTCGGTGTGGCCCTTCTGTCGGCCAAAGCCCTTGACTTCGACGGCCGTGCATCCGATGACGCCGACCTCCGCGAGCTTGGCCTTGACCGCGTCCAGCGCGGAGGGCTTGATGACTGCTTCGATCATATGCATGGGGTTATTTCCCTTTGTTGCTCTTGCGTTTGGGGGTGTAGGTCCGGGCCTGTATTCCTGTTATTGGGCCCGTACATCCGGCGCGTCTGCGCCGTTCATTCACAATACGAGATCCGCCATCGGTCGGTCAGATCTCGCGGGCGTGATAGCTCTTGATGAAGGTGTGCTGGAAGTCCGGATAGGCGGACATATCGTGCTCGCCCAGGTCCAGACCCTCGATCTCTTCATGGGCACTCACACGCAGGCCCAGGGTAACTTTGAGTGCCAGGAAGATCGCGGCAGCAACTGCGAAGGCGAAGACAAAGCCGACGCCTGTGCCGATGAGCTGCGAGGTGAACTGCGGCCCGTTGAAGCCGGCGGAGAAACCGCAGGCCAGCGTACCGTAGATCCCGCACACGCCGTGGACTGAGATAGCACCGACCGGGTCGTCGATCTTGATCTTGTCAAAGAACAGGACGGCAAAATAGACCAGGACACCGGGGATCATGCCGCAGATGACGAGTGCGCCGAACCACGAGGGGATGTCCGGTCCGGCGGTGATGCCGACCAGGCCCGCGAGGATGCCGTTGAGTGTCATGGACAGGTCGGGCTTGCCGCCGAAGATCCAGGAGATGATTGCTGCCGCGAGGCCGCCGCCGCAAGCGGCGAAGGTCGTGGTGACCAGCACGTACGAAACGCCTGCGGGGTCGGCGCTGAGTTCCGAGCCGCCGTTGAAGCCGAACCACCCGAACCACAGGAGGACGACACCGATCGTGGCCAGAGGCATGGAGTGGCCGGGGATCGGCTGAACGCTGCCATCCTTGGCATATTTGCCAAGGCGCGGGCCAAGCAGCAGTGCACCGGCCAGTGCGCCGGCCCCGCCTACGGCGTGGACCAGCGTTGAGCCAGCGTAGTCGAGGAAACCGGGAAGGCTGGTGCCCTTGATCACGGTGCTGCCGTCCGCCAATTCGGTGTACAGCCAGCCGCCGCCCCACTTCCAGGAGCCGACGACGCAGTATGCGAAGGCGACAAACAGCGGGCAGAAGATCAGGAACGGCAGCAGCTTCACACGGCCGGCTACGGCACCGGAAACGATGGTGCAGCAGGTCGCGGCGAACATGGCCTGGAAGAAGAAGTCGGTCCAGACGGTATAGCCGGTGTTATAGACCGGGGTGATGCCCTTGTACGGGCCGGCGTCAGAATAGAAAACGCCACCGCCTCCGATGCCCAGATTGAAGCTGAACACGCCGTCGACGACGTTGAAGTCACCGGGGTACATGATCATCCAGCCGCAGACGCCGTAGGTCACGATGCCAATCATGACGATGGCGGTGTTCTTGAACAGGATGTTGACCGTGTTCTTCGCACTGGTCAGGCCGGACTCAACGCAGGCAAAGCCCAGGTGCATCATGAACACCAACATGCCGGCGATCATGATCCACAGGTTGTTGGTGACCCATTCTTCGCGCGAGATGCCCGCGACTTCATAGGGGTCCACCACGCCAGCGGTGACCGCGGCTGCGAATACATCGTCTTCCATGTCACCCGGCGCGATGGCGGCCATCAGATCGGCGACGCCTGCCTTGAGGACCGGCGCGTCTTCGACGAGAACCAGTTCGCCCTCCGCGTCCTTCTCAAAGAACTCGCCGCTCATCTCGGCGAGTTTGGCTGCGGCTTCCTCAGCGGCTTTGGCAGCGGCTTCATCCGCAGCGGCTGCCGCGACCGCTTCCGGGTCGGGGATTTCGGGGGTGTCCTCGGCCCAGGCCGGTGCGGGGGCCATCATCGACGCGATGAGCGTCAGCCCCAGCAACAGCATGAGCAGGGATCGAGCGATCCCAAAACGTGATCCTGCCATTCGAGTGCTCCTGTCAGGCGAGCGATTGCGATACAGGCCGTCCGGCTCGCCACCCCTCGGCCGGCCCGTCGTCTACCCGGACAAACCACGCGAGGCGGGCACGCGCCCGCGGGTTTGCCGGTCCTCAGATTGCTTGAACTAAAAAAGCGACATCGCTCCGAGCAACCTGTTCTTGGCCGTCCTGGCCTGATCCTGCCGGCCGGCCTTCCTGCCTGCCGGCTGCCCCGGTCGCTCGCGCGAGTAAAGAAATCAAAAAAAGTGGGCGCCCCGCAGGACGCCCACCTATCGCCCCCACGACCGCCGTGGGGGTGGCCTGCTTCAAGTCTGGAGAGCGGGTCGGCGTCATCCGAGGCCTACCTGCTCACCAGACAACGAACCTACTTCAACATCCGTGCCAGACCGGCTGATAACCCCGCCTTTTTTGCCTTGATGGACCCTGTTCATCCCGCCAACTACGTTAAGTACATGCAAATAATAAGTTTATGATTACTAAAAATATAGGCGCACAGTCCGAGAATCGTACATTTATTCGGCACAGCAATTTTGTATGCCTGTAATTTGCGCACCGAAACTGAGCGTGCATTTGAAATAGGCGGCAAGATCGCCGCAATCAGGGGTTCCCATCTCACGCTGAACCTGTAAAATGCCGCAGACCCCCTCAATCACCCAAGGATGCGCGATGCCCTCTTCTGTTGCGTTGTTTCACCGGCTGGCGATCGCGCCGGTGCTGCTGCTGGCGGTTGTCAGTCACCTTGCCCCCGCCCGTGCGGCCCAGGACGAACAAGCCAGTCCCTCCGCGGCGCTTGAACTGGACCTGCAGCGACTTCTTTTTGATACCCAACAGCAAACCTTGCAGGACCCGGTTTGGGAGCTGACGCCCGAGCCGGGCCGACAGATCGTGCTGCTGCCATTTGTCGTCAAGCCCGTAGATCGGCAGATCGAATTGGCCCGGCCGCCGATCAGCTTGCGTGGCGGGCGCTTCCTGGGCTTTGTCATCCCCGCATCTGACGCTGGGCAGAGCGATGCCCCGGCCACCATCGACTTCAGCCTCTTCGCGGACACCAGCCCTGAGTCGCTCGATCGGCTGCTCTTTGGACAGAGTGATGATCAGGCAGGCGGTACTCAGATCGATTTGAGCCAGCCACTGGAGACGCCCGGCGATGCAACCTTCGATCAGCCTGCTGATGAATCGTTTTCCGACCAGTACCCCCGGCTGACGCGGAGCATCACGCTCTGGCCCGACGGCAGTGTGCACTGGCTGATGGACCGGTCGATCGCCTCGGCCAAGCTGCGGGCCGCCAGCGAGCAGAACCTCTACCCCTACAAGATCGACGCGGCGCTCTTGCGTGACCAGGAGCCGCCCCAGGCTGAGCGTATCACCAAGCAGGAGGGCGAGAGCTCGCGTGACTATGCCGAGCGTCGTCGGGTCCAGCAGTTGGAAGAGCGCGAGAAGATCGAGGCCTATCGCAAGCTGCGTGATTCGCTGCGTGACCTGCCCGAGCAGTTCAGCGAGCCCTCGCCGAAGGTGATCTACGCGCTGGTCGAGGTGCGTGAAGGCGAGGGCTTGTCGTTGCAGGGCCCGCCGCCGCTGCCGTGGACACTGGAGGACTCCAGCCGGGCGATGCTGGCGAGCGTGGCGCAGGCCGGCGGAAACCTAAGTGAAGAACAGCGGCAGGCGTTGACGGGTCTGGCGAAGATGGTCGACAGCCGGCAGGCGCTCGATGCCCAGGCCGTGGCCCTGGCGATGCTCCGTGGCGGCGTGGCGGGCTCGGCGGTGGAG
Organism: Phycisphaeraceae bacterium; assembly: GCA_041736655.1. Classification (GTDB taxonomy): domain Bacteria; phylum Planctomycetota; class Phycisphaerae; order Phycisphaerales; family Phycisphaeraceae; genus JAHQVV01. The sequence continues at coordinate 4,339 of JBGSTE010000293.1, forward strand.
AATGATGCCGCCTTCCAGTTGCTGGCGAAGCTG
>JBGSTE010000278.1:0-2273 GCA_041736655.1 Phycisphaeraceae bacterium
GGAGAGCGAGTCGGGCACGACAAAGCCAAAACCGCGGGCGTTGGAGCGGAAGCGGCCGATGACTTCGTCACCGACCGGCGGCAGGCCGAGCGTGTCTTCGCTGCCGCAGACCAGTTGGTCGGCTTCGAGCATCTGCTGGACGGCCTGAGCGAAGTCGTCGCGCTGGTCTTCGGGGATGTTCAGCTCGTCCATCAACTGGCGCAGGGTCCGCGGCAGGTAGCGGCGGTCGGACAGGTGGTCGAGGATTCGGCGGGCAAAACGATCGGTCATAAGTGGGGGTTGGGGGTTCAGGGGTTCGGGTGCAGGGGCCCGGTGGCGGGCGTTGGGTCTAAGCAAACATTCAGCGCGGACAATCAACCTGCTCCCTGCGAACAGCCACCCCTGCAAGTATGCTAGCGGAGAACCCACTCCCTCACCGAAAGAGACTCATGGCCAGCGAAAAGGAGATTCTGGAACAGGCAACGAAGCTCGGCGAGATGCTCGCCAGTCACGAGGCCTTCAAAAAGCTCACGTCGGCGACGACCGCGTTTGAGAACGATGTCGCCTCGCAGCGCGTTTTCGCCGACTACCAGCGATTCGCCCAGACGCTTCAGCACAAGGCCCAGCAGGGCCAGCCCATCGAGGTCGGCGACAAGCGCAAGCTCGAAGAGTTGCAGCAGGCGGTGATCACCAACCCGCTGTTGGCGAACATGCAGCGGGCGGAGATGGACTACGTGGACCTGTTGCGGAAGGTCGACGGCGCGATCGTCGGGGCCGGCGGCGGCCTGCCGCAGGGCCTGATGCAGGGTGAGGACGACATGGGCGGGGGCCTGGTCGGCTGAAGTGCATCCATGCAAGGCGTAGCGGGTGACGCGCAGCGTCCCGCGTCGCATGGCGAATCACCGTGGTGGCGCGGGACGCTTCGCGTCGCCCGCTACACGTGAATTGTTGAGTTCTACAGACCCAGGTCTGCGTCCGTGAGGCTAAACGGCGCGGCGCGGAGGATGCCGGCCCAGTCGTTCAGCAGCGTGTCCAACTGCTGCCACTGACCGTTGATGATCGCGCCGTTGGCCTGGGCCTGGCCGGCGGGAGCGTTCTTCTGTGCGCCGGCGGCGACCTGACCCAGACACGTGAAGCACTGGTTGAGCATGCTCAGCGCGTCTTCACGGTGTTCGTTAGAGATTTTGTCGGCCTTGGCCTGTTCGAGGATGAGCTTGGCGTAGCGGAAGGCGACACGGTTCAGGCCTGTCGCCTGGTCCTGATTGAACTTGCGGGCCACCACGAGCAACTGGGCGAAGCGCTCCATCGCGGCCTGCTCGGCGGCGTAGGACAGGCTTGGGTTACCTGCGTGCAGTTCGATTCGCTTGCCGAGCTGGTCGATCAGGGCCTGCTTCGCCTCGTCGGTGTCGATCGCCAAGTAGGCCAGGAGCGCGGGGGCGACGACGATCGGGTGTGGTTTCTGGGCGATCTTGGCGTTGATCTGATTGACGACGCCGGTGAGCTTGGCCGGGAGGTTCGCGGGGGCGCTGCCGGCTTGTTCGCGTGTCTTCCAGGTTGTCACCCGGCGGCGCAGGGCCTCCATCGCCCAGCGTTCAACAGCCACGCTCTTATCTTCAAGCCCGGCATTGATCAGCGGCAGCGAGCCGTCGTCGGTCATCCGCGACAGCAGGATCATCGCGTTCATGCGGACCAGCTCGCTGTCGTGGTTGACGGCGCGGTCCATCTTCGCGGTGATCGTCTCGGAGAAAGCGTCGAGGAAAGCTGGCGTTGCGTTGGCGCTTTCCATCGGGTCCAGCAGCTTCTTACGCGTCTGGGAGATGTTCTTCGCGTCGGTCTTGTCGGTAAAGCCGATCAGCTCGGCCATCGCCGGGGCGACCACCGTCTGAATCTGCTGGCGCATGTCGGCGGTGATCTGCTGGGCCTGGATGACGTCCGGGTTCAGGAACTGAGCCGACGCAGCAAACCCCGGCAGGATCACGGTCATGAGGCCCAGGGCAGCCCATAGCGGTCGACTCAAGGCATTCATCACAGGGATGGCTCCACGCGGGTCGGGAGGGAGGGCAAACAGCGGCCCCCAACTCACCTAAGGGCCCGCGAACGACTCAAATTAACCGCCCGAATCGCGCAAGTCAACGCATCGCCCGAGTCTATGACGCGCCAGCCCGGCGTTGGGATATCATGCACACCTCGTAAACCGACCCCTCCGACACGGGAAAAACCCATGTACCGCTCGATTATGCCCGCCCCAGCCTCGGCCAAGACCACCGACGCCCTGGTCCTTCTGCTGCCCGCAG
>JBGSTE010000313.1:0-4115 GCA_041736655.1 Phycisphaeraceae bacterium
CTGCCTCGCCGAAAATTTTCTGTGACTCGCGGCTCGGCAGGAGCCTCGCCCTCCCATGCGATTCCCTCAACTACATCAACGATTCGTACAACCGGGCATAGCCCGCGTGCATCTGCTCGGCGGTGAATCGCTCAACTAAACGCGATCGCCCGGCCAGGCCCATCACACGGGCCTGCTCGATGTTCTGCAGCAGCGACAATACGTGCCCTGCAAGTCCCGCCGCATCGCCGCGTGGTGCGAGTAGGCCCGTGGTGTTGTGCTCGACGACCTCGCCGTTGCCGCCGACGTCGGTCGCGACGACCGGACGAGCGGCCGCCATCGCCTCCAGCAGCGTGACGGAGATGCCTTCGCTTAGTGATGTGAGCATGCAGACGTCGGCCGCGGGGATCAGCGCGCGGGCGTCCTCGACCGGGCCGGTGAACTGCACGACGCTCGACAGACCAAGCGCGTCGGCAAGTGTTTGCATGGCAGCGCGTTCTTCACCTTCGCCGACGAGGACGAGCTTCGCCTCTGGCATCGCTTTGTGAACGTCAGCCCAGGCGTGCAGGGCGGTGGCGTGGTCCTTGACCGGATGGAAGCGGGCGATCTGCATGGCCACGGGTTGATCTTGATCCAGGCCCAGTTGCCGGCGTGCTTGTTGTCGGTCGGTGTCGGCAGGGATTGGGCCGGGCGCGATGCCGTTGTAAATGACATCGATGCGCTTGGGGTTGATGCCCTCATTACGGATCAGTGCCTCGCGGACGAACTGTCCCACAGCCGTCACGCGGTCGGTGCCCGAGAGCAGCAGCTTGTTGGCGAGTACTCGGCGGGTCGAGCGGTGGTCGGGGTAGTGTCGGCCGTGCTCGGTGAAGAGGATCGGCGGGTTGCGTCGCCGACGCGGCATTCGCCCGCGAGAGAGCGCGCTGTAAAAGAAGGGCGTGTACTGGTGGGCGTGAATTAACGCGACACGGTGCGCCTTGATGCGCTCGCGCAGCCGGCGACCGACCGACAGATCAATGCCCGGCCGCCGGCCGAACTCTTCAACCACAAACCCGTCGTGATCCAGTTCCCCCGCCAAAGGCCCAAGCCCATCGAGACAAAAGAAGACAAAGTCGAATCGATCCCGCAGGGCCCGCGCCAGCCCCGTGGCCAGCACCTCCGCGCCCGCCCGGTCCAGGCGGTGCAGCACGTGTGCGATGACTGGTCGGTTGTCGGGCATGGGGGTATCTTCGCGTATGTCGTGGATCCTTGCTCAGATCACGGATTTTCGCCACTGCGTCCTGGCGTGAGATTCTTGTTGTCCGGGTTGGAGAAGCGATCGTCCGGCGGTATGCTGAAGGAATCGACCACTTTCACCGGGAGCCACGCCATGAACAGGACACGCCTTTCCAGTTGCCCCAATCGAGCGGGTTTTTCGATCGTTGAACTGCTCGTGGTCATCGTCGTCATCACGGCGATGCTTGCGATCCAGTTGCCCAGCAACGCCGCGGCCCGCCGTACCGCCCGGCGGATGCAAAACTCGACCCAGCTCCGCGGCATCCACCAGGGGCTGGTGACCTTCGCCAACTCCAACAAGAACAACTTCGTCGGCCTCAACGCCAAAGGGCAAATCCTCGAAGACAACGCGATTAACACCGGCAACAGCGGCACCGGCGACTTCGTGCAGGCGCGAATGTGGATCCTCTTGAACCAGGAGTTCATTACGCCCGAATACGCGATCAGCCCCAGCGAGGTCGCCAACATTCAGGCCTACGACCCCGGCGGGGCCGAGGTGCCCGCGCCGGTTCAGTGGAACAAGGACGCCAAGCACTATTCGTACGCGATGCTCGCCATCGACACGCCCGGCCGACTCGCCGAGTGGAAAGAAACCCTCAACAGTCAGGCCATCGTCCTCTCGGACCGCAACACCGGCACCAACGCGACCGATCGGGTACGCAGCATCCACACGAACAACTTCGGCGAGTGGCACGGCAGTGTCTTGTGGAACGACAACCACGTCGGCTTTGAAAACGAGCAATACTACGAGACCAAGTTCGGCAACGGCCAACTCAACCGCAAGGTGTTCGACAACCTCTTTGACGACAAGCAAGAGGAACAGAACCAGGCCGGCACCAACGCGCTGATGATCATCGCCGACAACAACATCGTCCACGCCGGGGAATAGCGGCCGATCAAGAGGAATGGTCTCCTTACCCGGTGTTGCGCTTCGGAGTTGAATCTGCCAGAGCCTAGTTCTGTCAATTGTAAAATTCAATTTCCGTTCCACACTCGGGGCAGCTGTTAGTAGAGTTGCTAAGACCATGCAAGCTATACCCGCATTTTGAACAAATATTATCTCCGTCACTCTGCCCGGTGTTGACCCAAAATCTAATTGCAAGATAAATACCTAGCAGGAAGAGAATCAGGGCGACAGCTATGCTGCTAAAAAAAGTTGACAAAAGTACGCCGTCAAAGTCCCTAGGCTCAGGTACTCCACGAAGGTCCTGAACGTAGTCGGCACAAAGCATGGCTAGAAAAATCGTAACCAAGCCACCAACTAAACTAGAAGCAACAATCGAAAGTGTGGCACTCAGTCGCTTTACTATGCTCATATACATACCAAATAGGGGTATTAAGGTATCGGATATTATTAACGGGCTTTTTCGGGTGAGATGAATCGTACGCCGGTGTTGTCGAGGTGAATGCGGGGGTGGTTGTCGCTGTCGCCAAAGTGAAAATCCGCCAGGTAGCTGACAGCAGCCGCGCCGGTGACTTCGTGGATGGCGGTGAGCAGGCGCTGGCCCTCTTCGCCGCTGCCGGTGACGCACTGGCGCAGCTCGATCATGGCGTCGGCCGCGAGGTACGGCCGAAGGCGCACGAGTTGTCGCTGCTGGTAGTCGGTGAGTTTGCCTTCAAAGACGCAGTCGTCGAGTGTGCCGCCCAGGGCGGCGCAGCCGGGCAGGCCCGCGTGGCCGGTGATGATGAGTGTGCTGATGGCTTTTCGTTCAGCGCGGGCGCGGGTGATGGCGTGGTCGATCAGGCCTTGCAGGGTGTCGGCCCGTCGGGGCAGGCCCTCCCACAGCCGGTCGGTGTAAGTCATGGCCTCGATGCCTTGAGCGTAAAAATGCAGCTTCAGGCCCGGCAGATCGTCGCGGAGAATGACGACGCCGCGATCGGTTAACCAACGCACAACCTGTTCGCGCTGAGGCTCGGACGTGCCCACCGCCCGCAGTACCCCGGCCCGGACCACCGAGTTTTCATCCGCCAGCCGAACCACCGGCGGGTCAAAAAGGCGCTGCGTCAACTCCCGCCGATCCTGCGGGTCGTCCTGAGCGGTGGCGGGGTTGGTCAACAGCAGGCCAATCAGCATCCCCAGCCCGGGCCAGAGCCCGCCGCCCGCCGGTCGACGAAGCCGGGGCCTGGGTTTTCGGGGGATGGGTGCCTGGTGTTGCATCGGTGTTGGGATCCTGTCCCGATCCATTATCATCAGGATGTAGATTCGCGTCTCGCCTTGCGGTGAACAATCAGCTATACTTAAAGCGAGAGTTTTTACTATTAGTTTTTCTTATTGAAAGGGTAGGCCTGTGGTGGGGCCCATGCAAACCATCCGTCTGTTTGTCGAGGTCGCGCGATGCCGGAGCTTTTCCAAGGCGGCGTCGGCCTTCGGCATCAGTCAGTCCGCGGCCAGCCAGCGGATCGGGCAGCTCGAGGAGCGCCTGGGCGTGAAGCTGATCGATCGGTCGGTTCGGCCCTTCGAGCTCACGCAGGCGGGCGAACTTTATCTCGTCGGCGCGACCGATACGCTCAACCGCTTTGACCAGATGGAGCGCGAGGTCAGCTCGCTGGGGCTCTCCGCCGAGCGCGTCGAGGGCGCGGTCCGTGTGGCGGCGATTTACTCTGCGGGGATCGATCTGCTCAGCCAGTTGCGCGACCGGTTTGTGCAGAAGCTGCCGGGCGTGCGGGTGGATCTGCGTTATCTCAAGCCCGACCAGGTCCACCAGGCGGTGCTGGATCAGCAGGCGGACCTTGGCATTTTGTCTTACCCCGATCGTTTCCCGCGGGTGGTGGTGCATCCGCTGTCTGAGGAAGTGATGGGCGTGGTGTGTCGGCCGGACCACGCGCTGGCCGGGCGCAAGACCGTCGGCGCCAATGAATTG
>JBGSTE010000367.1:0-1955 GCA_041736655.1 Phycisphaeraceae bacterium
GCTTCGCAGCCGTGCTCGCCGCCGCGGGCTTTGCCATCGGCATGGCGCTGTCGGGGACGCTGGGTAACTTCGCCGCCGGTGCGATGCTGCTGATCTTCAGGCCCTTCAAGGTCGGCGATGTCATCAACGCGGCGGGCGTCACCGCCAAGGTCGACGCCATCGAGCTCTTCACCACCACGCTCGATACCTTCGACAACCGACGCATCATCGTGCCTAACAGCTCGGTCTACGGCGGGACGATCGAAAACATCACCTACCACCCCGAGCGGCGCGTCGACGTCAACGTCGGCGTGTCCTACAAGGCGTCGATCGACCAGACCCGGGCCGTGCTGGACCTGGCCGTCGAGTCGATCCGTGACAAGATGATCACCGGCGAGGGCCGGGGCTATCAGATCATGCTGCTGGACCTGGGTGCTTCGTCGGTGAACTGGGTCGTTCGGTTCTGGACCACGCGGGAAGACTACTGGGCGGTGAAGGAAGCGCTGATCCGTGCGGTGAAGATGCACCTGGACGAGGCGGGCATCGGCATCCCCTTCCCGCAGATGGACGTGCACCTGCACAAGCTCGAAGAGTAAAGTTTCAAGTACTCCGCCAAGCGGGTTTGGCGGAGTTGTATTGTTGTTCAACCCCCTCTTTAGAAGGAATGTCTGAATGAAACGTGCATGGACCTCCGCCCTGCTGCTGGCCTTGTCTGTCTCGGCCACCGGCGAAACGCTCAAGCTCAAGGACGGCGACGTGATCAACGCCCCGATCACCGCGCAGGACGACACGAGCGTCACGATCAAGCACCCGTCGCTGGGTGACGTGAAGATCACGCGTGACAAGATCGCCGCGATTTACAAGGACGCCGACGAGATGGCCGCCGCCGACAAGGCCGCCGCGCTTGATGCCGAGCGTGCCGCGGACGACGGGATGTTCGGCACGGGCCTGTTCAAGGGCTGGAACCGGCAGTTGGAGCTGGGCCTGACCGGGGCCGAGGGCAACTCGCAGAACCTGAACTTCCGCGCCGCCTTCCACACCGACTTCGAGGACGAGGAAGACCGCTGGATCTACGACATGGTCTACCGCGCCGCCAAGTCCAACGGCTCGACCACCGAGAACAAGTTCTACACCCAGCTCACCAAGGACTGGCTCTTCCCCGGCGAGAAGTACTTCGTCTTCGCCAACGGCCGATATGACTGGGACGACTTCCAGGACTGGGACTCGCGCTGGAGCGGGTTCGTCGGCGGCGGCTACCAGTTCGTCGATGATGACAAGTGGAACGTCCGCGGCCGGGCCGGTATCGGTGGCAATCAGGAGATGGGCGGCTCGCTGGGCGACGAGTTCACGCTCGAAGCGCTGCTGGGCGTCGAGGTCAGCTACAAGATCAGCGACAACCAGTCCGTTGCCTTCACCAACTACCTCTACCCCTCGCTCGAAGACGCCGCAGACTTCCGCAACATCACCACCCTCGACTACGTCATCGCCATCGACCGCGACAAGGGCATGGACCTGAAGCTCGGCATCGCCAACGAGCACGACTCGAGCACCCCGACCACCAGCAAGAAAAACGACTTCACCTACTACATCAGCCTGGTGTGGAAGTTCTAAGAACACAAAGCTGATGCAACCCCCCTAAACCCCCATGAACTCCGCCAACCCTCCGTTGGCGGAGTTTTTTCATTCTGCTTGGTCCACAGGCCCCTCGGCGGTATTGTGGTAGCTGAATTGAAACTCCACACACGATCCGTGCGTATTGTGTTAGAGAACTGCGACCGATGGATCATGACAGGAAACGACCGATGACACTCACGCGTAGCCTGGCCCGGGTACTCCTGCTTTGCCTAGTCATCGTCGGCCAAGCCCAAGCCGCCACAGCCAACCCGCAGTCGCAGGACCTGCCCGCCTTCAGCCAGCACTTAAACGCCCTGGCCGACCAGTGCCGGGCCGCGACCGTCGGCATCGTCATCCCCGGC
>JBGSTE010000374.1:0-3330 GCA_041736655.1 Phycisphaeraceae bacterium
CTGCCGAGCCGCGAATCTTCTGCGACATGCGGCTCGGCAGGAGCCTCGCCCTCCCGAGAAGTCCGCTTCTCAATTACTTTTACGAGAACATTGAGCAACAGTCCAATAGAAAGCCCGCACATGAAGTATCTCAACCCAACACCTTTACTCCTGACCCTGCTCATCACCCTGATGTCTCTCGCGCACCCGACGCATGCAGAAGACAAGAAGCCGGCGATCGAGCCGTACGAGGCCTGGTTCGTCATGAACATGGGCGGGCAGAAGGCCGGGCACATGCACGTGACGCTTAAAGAAGTCGATGGCAGGATCATCAGCCAGACGCAGATGAAGATCGCCATCAAGCGCGGCGACGTGGAGCTCAAGATCGAGCAGGCGTCGAGCTTCGTCGAATCGCTCAAGCACGAGCCGATCTCGGCCGAGAGTTCGATGAGCCTGGGCGCAATCGCCATGCAAACCAAGCTCGATTTCACGGGCCCCAAGTGGAAAATGACCACCGGCCCGGCCGGGCAGCAAACCACCAGCGAGGTCGACACGCCGCAGGTGCAGTGGCTTACCCCCGGCGCGCTGTCGGTTGCGATGGAGGCCGCGATCGAGCGTGACGACAAGGAGATCACCGTCACGACGCTGGACCTGTCGATGGGCATCAAGCCGGTGACGATGTCGCTCAAGCGCGGTGAGCAGGCGAACATCCAGGCCTTCGGCAAGGTCGTACCCGCGACGAAGTGGACGATGACGATGGACGCCGCGCCGGGCCTGGAGATCGAGCAGTGGACCGACGAGCAGGGCCAGCCTGTGCGCCAGGTCGTCGCGCTCCTGCCGGGCATGGAGATGGAGATGCTGCTGGCAGACAAGGACCTGGCGCTGGCGGAGTTTGATGCGCCGGAGATGCTGGCGGCCTCGCTGATCTCGCCGGATAAGCCGATTAAAAACCCGCGGAAACTCAAGCAAGGCGTGTTCGAGTTGTCTTCGCCGGGGCTGAAGAAAGCTCTAGGCGAGAACATCGTTACCGCAGGCCACCAAAGTGCCCAGTGGGTCGATGCCGACACGCTGCGGGTGACAATCGACCTGCGCGAGCATGCACCTTTCGATAACGACCGCCCCACCGACGCCAACCGCGTCGCATCGGCGATGCTGGATTTCGAAAACCCGGCGGTCGCGGCGCTACTCGCAACGCAGCCCATCAGACAGGATGCGGCGAACGGCATCCCGTCCGCTCAAGCGATACGCGACTTTGTCCGCGAACACATCGAGACCAAGGACCTCTCCGTCGGCTTCGCCTCGGCCAGCGAGACCGCACGCACCGGCCAAGGCGACTGCACCGAGCACGCGTGCCTGCTGGCCGCGATGCTGCGTGGCGCGGGAATCCCCTCTCGCACGGTCACAGGCTTGGTCTACGCCGACCAGTTTGCCGGCCACGAGGGCGTCTTTGGCTTCCACATGTGGGCACAGGCCTGGATCTCGATGGGCAAAGACAAGGGCTACTGGCTCGACCTTGACGCCGCCGCGCCTGGCGAGGTCAACGGCTTTGACGCAACACACATCGCCCTCTCCACTTCGGCCATGAAAGACGGCGAAACCTTCAACGACATGGTCAAGATGCTGCCCCTGATGAAAGGCCTGAAAATCAAGGTCATCGAAACGCAATGGACTGATTGAGGCGATGGCAGATGGCGGATCGATGTTAGCCGGCGGGCTTGCCCCGCCGATCGAGTCATCTTGAGTTCACAGCCCGGTGATTCAAGCACGCATTTTTCGCGTAAGACTTAGTTATCCCGTTACCATATCGCTGTGAACGAAACACCCGACATCCATTCACTACTCCACCGTGTCGCGTCCGGTGATGTATCAATCACCGATGCCCAGGCACAGTTGCACGCCATGCACGCCCAGCCGATGGGCTTTGCGACCATCGACCACCACCGCGCACACCGCTGCGGGTCGGCGGAAGTGATCTTTGCCGCAGGAAAATCCGTTGAGCAAGTCCTCGCGATCAGCCGGGCGATCCTTGCCCGTCATCAGGGCCTGCTCATCACACGCGCCAGCGCCGCACAACTCGATGCACTCGAATCAGACTGCAGGAACACCGGCACAACCATCGAGCGCGGCCAACTCAGCGGCACCGCCCTGCTCGGCACACCGCCCACGCCCGCCTCGAACATCAAGCCGATCCCGATTGTCACCGCCGGGACCAGCGACCTGCCCGTGGCCGAGGAATGCGCGATGACCTGCAAAATGATGGGCCAGCCCTTTGAACCGATCAACGATGTCGGCGTCGCGGGTCTGCACCGGATCCTTGGCAAGGTCGACGCTGTCCGCAGCGGCAACGTCGTCGTCGTCATCGCCGGCATGGAAGGGGCTCTACCGAGCGTGGTCGGCGGGCTGGTCGACAAGCCCGTCATCGCAGTGCCGACTTCCGTGGGCTACGGCGCCAGCTTCGGCGGTATCGCAGCGCTGCTGGGCATGCTCAACTCCTGCGCCTCGGGCGTGACGGTTGTCAACATCGACAACGGCTTTGGCGCCGGCGTTGCAGCATCGCGCATCAACCAACTGGCTCAGCGATGACAGTCAACACCAACATGCCCAGCCCCCCGCCGCGACCCGAGCACGCGCACAAAGGCACGTTCGGCACGGTCATCGTCATCGGCGGATGCGACACGATGATCGGTGCGCCAGCACTCTGCGCCCGAGCGGCGCTACGCAGCGGCATCGGTCTGGTGAAAATGGCGTGCCCGCCGGCCGTGCTGCCGTTTGTGCTGACGATCGAGCCCAGCGCGACAGGAATTTCACTCTGCGATGAACCGGGGGATGCGCTGGCGGAGATCGAGCGGGCCGACCCGCAGAAGAAGGCAGTTCTTGCGGTCGGACCGGGGCTGGGACAGGATGCAGAACACGGCGAGTTGATCGAGGCACTACTCGCAGGCCCGCGCCCGATCGTGCTGGATGCCGACGGCCTGAACCTGCTGGCCAAGCGCGTTCAAGCCGCAGAGAAAGCAACACAACGTACAACACCGCTCGTGCTCACCCCGCACCCGGGCGAGTATCAACGCCTGGCCGAAGTGCTGGGCATCAAAGCGGACCCTGTGGGTGACGACACACAGCGCGGCGAAGCCGCGTCGCTTCTTGCGAAGCGCTTGAATGCGGTGGTGGTGCTTAAAGGTCATCGAACGATCATCGCAGATGGCCAACGCATCGCCATCAACCAAACCGGCAACCCCGCGCTCGCCACCGCAGGCTCGGGCGATGTCCTCACCGGCCTGATCGCGTCGCTGATCGCACAAGGCTTGCACGCCTTCGACGCCGCGCAACTCGCCGCCCACGTCCACGGCCTGG
>JBGSTE010000394.1:0-2764 GCA_041736655.1 Phycisphaeraceae bacterium
CGTCTGCACCGCATCCGCACAAGGCCACCGCTGGCTGACCCGCGCCGTACACGTCCGCTTCGCCGACGGCCGAGTCCGCCCGGTGACGCACCAGATGCGAACGCTCAAGGCCGCCGAGCATTTGCTGAGCCAACACCTCCCGCGCATGCACCGCAGCCTCCGATCGATCTACGACCGCCTGGGCCCAACCCTCGCCGACCACATCCGCTCCCCCTGGCTCGCGGACCTCAGCTACCTGCTGTTCGTGCCCGTCACCGCGCTGGCCTGGCTGACACTCGCGCTCCTCGGCAAGACACGCGAGATCGAGAAGGCGTATAGGCATTGAATTACGATCGATGCGCTGCATCACCCAGCGTGATGGGCGGCCGCGGACGAACAAAGCCAATCAACGCCACGAACCCGCATGCATCCCCATGACGAACCCCAGGCGATGGGACTTCAGTCCCCCCGCCCAAGCCCCCAAGCACGTAAGACGCCCCTGTTGGCTTGATCTATGCGATGGGTGAAAAGCACGCTGCTGGATGAGGTCCAAACAGAAAGCCGCTCCCTTACGGGAGCGGAGTTGAATCTGCCCTATACTATTTTTCTGAACTGAATAAAAACGCGGTTATTCATCTGAGCACAACAAAGCGTAACCGATGCCGCTCGGATGCCCCAGCGGATGCGCCAGGACTGATCCAGGACAGCAAGACCAAGACCACTGTTAACGGCATGTGCCGGCCGCGAGAGTAACAACCTGATGGTTCCGGACATCACTGAAATCCTGTCGCAAATCGAGCCGAACAACCCTGCCGCGGCTGATCAACTCTTGCCCGTTGTATATAGCGAACTGCGCAAGCTTGCTCAGGCCAGGCTGGGCAACGAGAAACCCGGGCAGACGCTGCAGGCAACGGCGCTTGTTCATGAGGCCTACCTGCGTCTGCTTGGGCCGAAACATGCCGGCGATCAGAAGTGGAACGACCGTGGGCACTTCTTTGCCGCCGCTGCCGAAGCGATGCGCAGGATCCTGGTTGAGATCGCCCGGCGCAAGCGTGGACCCAAAGCGGGCGGTCATCTCAAACGCGTCGAATTACACGACGACCTGTCGCCGGATACCCCATCAGACCCGGGCCTCATCGAGATCAGCGACGTGCTCGAACGGCTGGAGGAACAGGACCCCAGGGCGGCTCAGGTCGTCAAGCTGCGCTTTTTTGCCGGCTTGTCACGGCACGAGGCGGCCGATGCGCTCGGGGTTTCCGTCGCAACCGTGGATAATGACTGGGCTTACGCAAGAGGCTGGCTGAAGGTGGAACTCGACAGGTCCATCGACGGATCATAAGGATCCGTTTTTTCCTAATCCTTATTAGAGCATTTGATCCGGTTTCTCGCACTGATTGATAAGCCGCCATCATCCGGCCCCGGCCCTAGAGTTCAACATGAATAAGAGCGCATCCGACGAGAAACAGATCTTCAATATCGCTCGGCAGATCGAGCAGCAGGAAGCACGCGAGGCCTACCTTGACCAGGTCTGCTCTGGCGACACAAGCATGCTGATCCGCATCAACGCGCTGCTCCAGGCCCATCGCATCGAAGACAGCTTCCTCGACCCAACTACCGTCACCCTTGCGCGGAGTCATGCTGCCGGCCTGGGCATCACGCCCGGTGAGATGATCGACCGGTACAAACTCCTTGAGCAGATCGGCGAGGGCGGGTTCGGCGTGGTCTACATGGCCGAGCAGGAGCGCCCCGTCCGACGGCGTGTCGCTCTGAAAATCATCAAGGCGGGGATGGACACCAAGGCCGTCATCGCCCGCTTCGAAGCCGAGCGGCAGGCGCTGGCGATGATGGACCACCCCAACATCGCGCGCGTCCTCGACGCGGGTGCAACCGACAGCGGCCGACCCTACTTCGTCATGGAACTGGTCAAGGGCATCCCCATCACCGACTACTGCAACCAGACCGAACTGGGCACGCAGCAGCGGCTCGAACTGTTCCGTGAAGTCTGTCTCGCGGTCCAGCACGCCCACCACAAGGGGATCATCCACCGCGACCTCAAGCCGTCCAACATCATGGTGACGATGCGCGACGATAAGCCTGTCGTGAAGGTCATCGACTTCGGTATCGCCAAGGCCACCGAGCAGAAGCTCACCGAGAAAACCCTCTTCACTCACTTTGGCCAGATGATCGGGACGCCCGCGTATATGAGCCCGGAGCAGGCGGCGATGAGCGAGTTCGATGTCGACACGCGAAGCGATGTCTACTCGCTGGGGGTGCTTCTCTACGAGTTGCTGACCGGCACAACGCCCTTTGACGCTAAGTCGCTTCAATCCGCCGGGTTTGATGAGATGCGGCGGATGATCCGGGAGGACCAGCCGCCCTACCCATCGACGAAGCTGAGTACGCTAGATAAAGAGGCGAAACCCGCCATTGCGAACAAGCGGCACGCCACACCTGGCATCTTGAGCAAACAGATCCACGGCGACTTGGACCTGATCGTGATGAAGGCGCTGGAGAAGAACCGCGCCCGTCGTTACGAATCGGCCAGCGCTCTTGCACAAGACATCCAGCGCCACCTCAACGACGAGCCGATCGCCGCGGTTGCGCCTAGCACGGCTTACAAGCTGCGCCTGTTTGTGCGTCGGAACAAGGGGCCGGTGATGACCGCCGCGGTGATCGCGCTGCTCTTGATCGGCGGGATCGTGGCGAGCAGCTGGCAGGCGGTCCGCGCCACGCGGGCTCAAGCACTGGCGCTCACGGAAGCCGACCGCGCCACCGCCGCCGCCGC
>JBGSTE010000395.1:0-3582 GCA_041736655.1 Phycisphaeraceae bacterium
GGGGCTGGACAAGCAGGCAGTGCGCGGGCTTGCCCGACGCCTGGGCCTGCCCAATGCCGACAAGCCTGCGGCCGCGTGCCTGGCCAGTCGGATTCCGTACGGCACGCCGGTGACGCTCGAGCGCCTTCGGCAGGTCGAAGCGGCCGAGGCGGCGCTCAAGTCTTTGGGGTTCGTCGGCCTGCGTGTTCGGCATCACGAGCAGGTGGCGCGTATCGAATTACCCGGCGACCAGATGCAACAGATGCTCGACCCGGACGTCAGACTCAGGGTGGCCGACGCGATCAAGTCGGCCGGGTTCCTGTACGTCGCGCTGGACCTCGAGGGCTTCCGCAGCGGCAGTGGCAACATCGCGCTGACGGTCAGTAAGGCAAGGGCATGAAGCAACACGACACGATCAAATCCGCAAGCCCGCAGCCCGATACGCAGCGTCATCAATTGCGATGCGTACGCGGCAAATTCCCAAAGGGCGTGCTCATGCGATGGAACTATCCGCTGATGCTGTTGCTCACGATGCTCGCTTGCTTGCATACGCCGCCAGCACTGGCCCAGCGGCAGACCGAGGTCGATGGCACTCGCATCGAGGACCGCGTCTACCGCAGTTACGAATCGAACTGGCGCAAGTACGCCCGCTTTGCCTGCGAGATCGACGGCGGCTACGCCTATTTCCCCAGCTACGACCGCCGGTTTGACAACTCGCTGAACATGACGACCAGCCAGGCCATGGACAAGCTGACCAAGACGTGGGAGGAGAAGCAGGGCAACCTCGTGCAGAAGCGCTCCAAGAGCCCGCCACGCGAGGATGCCGAGGCGCTGGCCAAGGCACTGCCCGAGTTGAAGATCGGGTCCTACGGCTACGTCGCCTCCGCGGAAGTCGTCGAGATCATCAACGACAAACAGATGATCGTTCGCCAGCTCTGGCTGGTGAACCTCAACACCCTGCGCAAGGCCTACGAAGCGGACGAAAAAGAATCGGCCAGGCGAAACAACGGCGAGGTCAACCGCGAGGAACTGAACTTCAACTACCAGTCCCGCATCAAGCTCAAGGAACTGCAGGAAGAACGCGACGAGGGCTTTACCCAGTCGTTCAGGCTCATCGGCTACGACACCCGCGGGCTGCGCGTCGGCGACCGGTGGGAGGGGCCCAACAACGAGGGCTTCCAGGTCGGCGTCGCGCGCTGGGAAACCCCGCAACCGGCCGAGGGCGAGACACGCCGCAGCCGACGCGAGGAGCCGCGCCTCGTGCTTTCGGCCATCGAGCCGGTCATGCGGACGACGCTTGATGAAGAAGGCTTCAAGAAGCTGCTCAAGGAGCGCGGGATGACCGTTGTGGACTTTGTAAACCTCATGCGTGACATGCGCGAGAACGACCCGCAGAACGCCGAGCAGCGCGTCATCAATTCGCTCCTGCCGCCTGAACTTAAACGCGAGGACTGATGTCCCCGCACCGCGTTTTACCTGTATTTTGTTGGTGTTCCTCTCCCGCAACGCTGCTAGAACGAAAGGTTGAATCGATGACTGCACTTGGGCGCACCGTCTTCTTCGCCATGCTCCTGATGTTTACCTTCGGTGTCTATGCGCAGGGCAACGACGATCGGCCAAACATCATCATCATCCTCACCGACGACCAGTCGCCTTACACGCTTAAGAGCTACGGCAACGCGGTGTGTCAGACGCCGAACATCGACAGGCTCGCGGCCTCGGGCATGGTGCTCGATGCGGCGTACCACATGGGCTCGTGGTCGGGCGCGGTGTGCCTGCCGTCACGGATCATGATCATGACCGGCCGAACCGTCTGGCATATCCCCAGCAACGCGGAGTGGGCCAAGCACCCCAACCTGGATCGCAAAGACCTGGTCCCGGCGGATATCCTCGACAACACCATCCCGGCCGTGTTCAACCGCGCGGGTTACGACACCTTCCGCACCTGCAAAGATCAGAACAGCTACTTCGCGGCCAACAAACTCTTCAAGACCCAGCACGACAAGACCAAGCGCGGCGGAGACGCAGAGTCCGGCAGCGCCTGGCACGGCGACCGGGCCGTCGAGTTCCTCGATGACCACGTCAAGCGCGGCGGCGATGTTCCGTTCCTCATGTACTTCGGCTTGTCGCACCCGCACGACGTACGCGACGGCACGCCCGAGCTTCTCGAAAAGTACGGCGCCTACAACGCCAAACAGCCGCCAACCGAGGTCAACCCCAAGGCCCCGCCTCTGCCCGTCGAGTACCTGCCCGCGCACCCCTTCCCCAACCCGCACGGCCACGACCGCATCCGCGATGAAGCCCAGGTTTCGGGCGTACTGACCTCACGCAGTGAAGCGACGATCCGCAACGAGCTGGGACGGGAGTACGCCTGCATCGAAAACATCGACGTCCAGGTCGGCCGGGTGCTTGAGAAGCTCAAGGCGATGGGCGAACTGGAGAACACCTACATCCTCTACACCGCCGACCACGGCATCGCGGTCGGTCGGCACGGCCTGACCGGCAAGCAGAACCTTTACGAACACACCTGGCGCGTGCCGATGATCGTCACCGGCCCGGGCATCAAGCCCGGCAGCCGAGCGCCGGGCAACGTCTACCTCATGGACATCCTCGCGACGATCTGCGACTTCGCGGGCATCGACGCGCCGGCGAGTAACGAGGGCATCAGCTTCGCACCGGTGGCGCGTGGTCAGAAGCAGGCTGTGCGCGAGACGCTCTACGGCGTCTACTCCGGCGGGACCAAGCCGGGCATGCGCAGCGTTCGGCAGGGCGACTGGAAACTCATCAAGGTCGACGCCTTCGACGGCAAACTGCGCGAGACGCAGCTCTTTAACCTCGCTGAGAACCCCTACGAACTGGTCATCGAGCACCACGACCCGGCAGTCATCAAGCTCACGGGCAACACGCCCCAGGCGAATCAGCGTGACCTGGCGGAAGACCCGAAGTACGCCGCCAAGCGGGCCGAGCTCGAAGCGCTCCTGCTGTCAGAGATGAAAAAGCACGACGACCCGTACCGGCTGTGGGATCAGGAGTGAGGAGGAGTTAGGAGCGAGGAGCGAGGTGCGAGGAGCGAGGAGCGAGGAGTTAGAAGCTGATCATGGCTCTAGCCTATATCGCCGTCATTTGACCAACTCCCAACTCCCAACTCCTGACTCCTGACTCCTGACTCTAAATCCAAACACCCATTGAATCCCCGACCCCCTTGGCCTAGAATCACTGGGACAAGCGTTCAACCCATGAAATACAAGTGCGACCAATGCGACCGCCCGGCGACCTACCATGCGGTAGAGATTGTCAAGGGTAAAAAAATCGAGAAGCACCTCTGCGACCAGCACGCCGCTGAGTCGGGCATGGGTCTCAAGTCCGTCCACGCGCCGATCAACCAGTTACTGACCAACTTCGTCAAGGCCACCAGCGGCACCGACAAGCCCGCCGGCGCAGCCTCGCTGGACCTGGCCTGCCCGGACTGTGGCCTGAAGTTCAGCGAGTTCCGCGACAAGTCGGTCATGGGCTGTGCCGGCTGCTACGCCGCGTTCGAGGCGCCGCTCACCGGCCTGCTCGAGCGGGCCCACGAAGGCGGCAACCACCACGTCGGCAAGGTCC
>JBGSTE010000453.1:0-1763 GCA_041736655.1 Phycisphaeraceae bacterium
CTAACGCGGTCGCGCGCCGTATGGACTACCGCCTTGCCGGGATCGCCCAGAAGCTCGGCTGGAACTACACGCGATATGCAGACGACCTGACCTTCTCCGCGTCAGGCGAGACAACCGAAAAGACCGGCTACCTGCTCGCCAGGCTCCGCCACATCGCCCAGGACGAGGGCTTCTCGGTCAACGAAAAAAAGACACGCATCCAGCGTCGCAACACCCGGCAGTCGGTCACCGGCCTGGTCGTCAACGATCGCCTGGGCGTCCCGCGCGATACCGTCCGCCGAATCCGCGCGATCCTGCACCGAGCCCAGCGCGAAGGCCTCGCCGCTCAGAACCGCGAAGACCGCCCGAAATTCGAGGCCTGGCTCTGTGGCATGATCGCATACATCGAGATGGTCAACCCGGCTCAGGGCCGAAAACTGCGGGAAAGCTTCCGAAGGTTGAGTGAAGGCTGAGCCTGCTCGGCCACGCGGACTTGATCGCCTATAACTAATTGGATCGCGCAGATCAAATGCAACGAATTGCATCGAACGCATTGAAAAGATAAGCCGCGCTTCTTTTTAGTTCGTCGTCGCCAAGTGCTCCCGTTTTCCAAGGGTCTCGCGGCAAATGACCGCACGATGTCTTGGTTTTGGGTCAGCACCTCCCAAATGCCGGGTTGCCGCAACTAGCGGCCCTGACGGTGTTTACAAAAATGGAGCGTGTCGGGATCGAACCGACGACCTGCTGCTTGCAAAGCAGCCGCTCTCCCAGCTGAGCTAACGCCCCAACAGTTCACATTGTATCGACAAATGCGCGGGTGTTCCACCGGCGGTCGGGCTGGGCGATCAGGTGTTGAAATACTTCGCCTGCGGGTGGTGGCAGATGATGCAACTGGTCGACTGCTCGGGGTCGATCTGCCAGTTTTCGGTCAGCACGCAGCCGATGCGCGTCGGGTCGATGAGTCGCCAAAGTTTGTCCTGGTCGGCCATGTCCGGGCAGGCGGGATAGCCGAAGCTGTATCGGCTGCCGCGGTACTTCTGTGTAAAGAGCTGCGTGATCTTGCTGGCGTCGTCGGTGGCGATGCCCAGTTCCTGGCGGATGCGCTTGTGCCACATCTCCGCGAGCGCTTCGGCACACTCGACGCCCATGCCGTGCATGTAGAGATACTCGCGGTATTCGCTGGCTTTAAAGAGCTCCCCCGCGCGCTCGCTGACGATTGAGCCCATCGTCACGCACTGGACCGGCAGCACATCCTTGACCCCGCGATCGGCGGGCAGGAAGAAGTCGCTGATGCACAGGCCCTTGCGCCCGCCCTGTCGCGGGAAGGTGAAGCGTTCGATCTCGCGGTCGTGATCAACCGGGTCGTAAACGACCAGATCGTTGGGGTTCTCCGGGTCGCTGTTGCAGGGGAAGTAGCCGTAGGTGACCTTCGGCTGCAGCACGCCTTCATCGCGCAGCAGCTTTTTATATCGCTCAAAGATCGGCGTGACTTCGTGCTCGAGTTGGTCGTTGTAGGTCTTGGTGTCAAGGTCCCCGCGGACGAACTGCCACTGGGTCTTGAAGAGCGCGTTGGTGTTGATGAAGGCGTAGACCTGGCTGATGTCGATCTTGTCGATGACGCGGTCGCCCCAGAAGGGAGGCGTGGGAATCTCCACATCGTCACGGACGGAAGTCGAGCGGACGGCCAGCGGTTCGGCGGCGGTCGCTGTGGCGCCGCCGGGGCCGTGCGCGACGCCGCAGCCACCTGACACCGCGACGGTCTTCGTCTTGAGCGCTTCGATTTT
>JBGSTE010000521.1:0-5949 GCA_041736655.1 Phycisphaeraceae bacterium
GACCGTCTATCAGGGTGCCGGTGCCTACACCCCGGCCAACCTGTACACCGGCGCGCAGGACCCCAAGGGCAAGCTCTGCGAAATCACCAACTCACTGGTCTGGACCAGCTCCGGCCAGACCGGCAGCGGCGACTTGGCCTACACCCTGGGCGTGCTCGCTGGCAGCAACATCGCCCCGGCGAGCCTGGCTTCCAGCGCCAACGACGTGGTCACGACCCTGCCCATCGCCGCCTACGTCCGTGGTGGCGCGGTTCACAGCTCCGGCAACTACACGCTGGTCAGCCAGCTTGACCCCCGCCCGACGGCTACAGAGGCCCTTCAGGGGGTTTCGGGCTTGAGCGTTGACGCTGCTGATGCCGACGGCTTCTTCACCCCGGCCCCGTACAAGGGTGGCTTCTCGCCCAACAACAACTGGGCCGAGGGCTGGACCGCCGCCAGCGCGTTTGGTTTCTTCGTCAACACCGGCACCAACCCCGCCGACCCGATCGTCGGCAGCATCACGCTGGCCGCGAAGATCAACTTCGACACCGTTGACGGCGTGTTCTACACCGTCTACGAGTCGGCCGATGGCGTGACCTTCTCCCCGATGGCGACCGTCAAGGGCGACGGCACCACCATGTCGGTGGCTGACCTCGAAGACTTCGACGCCAGCAAGCTGTACAAGGTCGAAGCTCAGTAAGCATCACCATCGGGTTGGGTAACCGCCCGCTGCGTCAAATCCAAGGGTTTGGTGGCAGGACACTGCCATCAAACCTTTTTCCAACGAAACTTTTAAATCGTGAGCGTCATGAGAGCGATCAAGATTAATTTGCGTGTTTGGATTACTTCGTGCCTGCTTCTGTTCGTTCTAACGCCCACCTTCGCCCAAGCGGTTGTCGGGCTTGAGCCCCAAGCCCCGCACCTGCTCAAGGACAAGCCGGTCGAGGCTTACCGGCTGGAATTGCTGGACCTCGCATGGAAGGCCGCGACCTCCTACCCGCTCAACCCGCACATCAAGAACCGGGCACGCGCCGAAGAAGTCGTCGTCAACGGCGCGCTGGCGATCGACCAGCCGCACCTGGCGTGGGGCTACGCGAAGCAGGTCGTCAACTGGCGCAAGGGTGCCTGCCACGCGGAGATCGCCCACTACCTGATTCGCCAGGAGCAGACCGAGCACGTCGAGTACTTCCTGCGCCAGGCCATCCTCCACTCCAAAGACCCGGACCAGGGCTGGCGCCACGCACGGGTCAAGGCCCGTGTCGCGTCGGCGCGCCTGTTGACGGGCGATGAAAAGGGCGCTCAAGGGCTTGTTGAGGAAGGCGATTTCGCCGGGCAGGGTGAAGAGATCGGTGCACGGGCTGCGGCCGGGGACGAGCAGGCGTTTGAACAACTGCTGGCCGCGCTGGACCAGATGGTCAAAGTCCAGGGCTACGACGAGATCCTGGCGGCGATGTACGGCTACGCGGACCTGTACCGGCATTACTACGCGGATGCCCAGCGACGGGCCTTGCTGCTTGAGAAGACCCGCGCGTCCTGGCAGCAGATGCCGGGCCTGCGTCGCTTTGAGGTGATGGTCAAGTTCGTCGAGGCGGCGCTGGACAACAACGACCACCAGACCGCCGCCGCGCTGATCGATGAGGCGGACACCATCCGTCAGTCCTTCGCGTGGTCGATCGATTACGACCTGAAGCTGCGGTCGGACATCGCGCACCTGCGCGTCCTGATCGGTGAGCACCAGGCGGCTCGAGCCATGCTGGATGAGGCGGTGAAGCTGGCGGATGAGAAGCTAGAGACGCTTGAGAACTTCTACCGGGCCGCGGCGCTGCGTCCGGTCGCCGAGGGTTTCGCTCGGCTTGGCGACGCCGACCGCGCCCGCACCCTCTACGCGCAGGTCGTGGAGCTGGGCGCGGTGAACCCGAACCTTCGGCCACGGATTTCAGACATCACGGCGAGCTGCGTTTCGATGGCTGTGCACGGCATCGCGCCTGACGCCGAGCTGCTCGGCAGGATTCAAGACATCGTCAGCGATCTGGGAAATTGATGAAGCGACATGTTTTTGTACTTTTCGGCCTGGGGATCGCTCTGTGTCTCATGAGCGGGCGCGTTTTCGCGCAGGTAGCCGGCTCGATCCGCGGGCTCGTGACCGACCGCGTCTTCGGCGATCGGCCTCTGGGCGGTGTCACGGTGCTGGTCGTGCAGACCGAGCAGACGACGCTCACCGATGACCTGGGTGTCTACCTCGTGCAGAATGTCCCGCCGGGCACGTACACGCTGATCTTAACCAAGGACGGTTTCACCCGGCAGGTCCAGGCCAACGTCACCGTCAGCTCCGGCCAGTTGACCGAGTCCAACGTCTCGATGCCCAGCGAGTTCACCGAGCTCGACCCGTTCGTCGTGCAGGACCTCAAGCTCGACGCGGGCTCGGAGATCGGGCTCATCGAGCTGCGGCAGGAATTGCCGCAGTTTCTTGACTCGGTTGGCGAGGACCAGCTCAGCGCGGCGGGCGTGAGCGACGCAGAGGGCGCACTGAGCCTGGTCTCGGGCGCGACGACCAACGACGGCAAGGCGGTGATCCGCGGCCTGCCTGACCGCTACGTCAACTCGCAGGTCAACGGCGTGCGTTTCCCCTCCGCCGACGCCGAGACCCGCTCGCTCGAACTGGACCAGTTCCCGACCGACGTGATCGAGAGTATCCAAGTCAGCAAGACCTTCACGCCCGACCAGCAGGGCGACGCGTCCGGCGGCGCGGTCAACATCGTGCTCAAGGGCATCCCCGACGAGGACGTGATCAAGTTCGGCTTGGGCACCGAGTACAACACCAATTACACCGGCAAAGACGACTTCCGCACTTACGCGGATGGCGGGGTGGATACCTTTGGCATCAACAAGGGCCGCCGGCAGCTGCCGACGGTCAACCCCGGGCCGGTCGCGCTGGGCACGACCCAGACCACCGCGCCCTACGACTACAGCGGCGACTTCACGATCGCCAAGCGGTACGAGTTCAAAGAAAGCGGCTGGACGATCGGCGGGGTGGTCAACACGTTCTACGATCACGGCGGGAGCTTCTACGACGACGGGATCGACCAGGACTACGTCGCGGACTTCGTCCAGGCCACGCCGGTCACCGATCCCGGAGCCCCCAGACGATTGTTCTTCCTGCCGGACGTGGGCGGCACGACCGGGATCTTCCAGGTCGACCCGCGCAGCAGCAACGTGTTTGACATCGTCAAGAGCACCGAGGAAGTGCAGTGGGGCGGTTTAGGCGCCTTTGGCGCGAAGAACGAGTTCAACTCGATCGACCTGATCTTCCTGCAGACGCGGACGACTAAGGACACAACGGTTGTCGCGACGGACACGTACTCGCGGGGGATCATTCAGGACGAGATCGACGCGCTCCAGACCGAGCTGGACCCTGCCGACTTCGGGGCCCTGGGCACGACCCCGCCGGACAGCACGGGCGAGGACCTCGCGTTCGTCCGCAATCAGACGCTTCAGTACCAGGAGCGGAAGATCCGCAGTGTTCAGCTCCGCGGCAAGCACACGCTACCGTTGTTTGAGGACAACGTCGGCAAAGAGACCAGCGACTTCCGCATGCTGCCGCCGGTCTTTGACTGGACCTACGCGCGAAGTTCCTCGACGCTCACCGAGCCCGACCAGCGCTTCTTCCGGGAGTTTTACAACCCCGATCAGCCCTCGCAGCGGGTCTTCGCGAACAACTTCAACAGCTCCGACACGGTGGGCTACGCCCAGCGGTCGTGGGAAGGTATCCGTGAAGCCAGCGATCAGGTTCAGGGCAACCTCAAGCTGCCCTTTGTCCTGACGAACAACGAGGAGGGCTCGCTGAAGGTCGGCGTGTTCCGCGACCGTGTCATCCGCGACTTCCAGCGCGAGACCTTCACCACCGATCCGCTCAACCAGGCCCCCCCCTTCGAGGTCCTGCCGGGTGCGACGGACTTCAGGGACTTTTTCCTGACCGACTTCCTCACCCCCGGCGAAGCCACGGTCAACCTGGCCGACCCCACCAACGACGTGGACTTCACCGGCAACTACGACATCGACGCGTACTACTGGATGCTCGATATCCCGGTGACCCCCAAGCTGCGTGTGATCGGCGGGCTGCGCTTCGAGACGACCACGATTGGCATCGCCCTGGATCCTAACGGTATCGACGAGTTCGCCCAGGCCCTGAACATTAGCGCCAACAGCGCCGACCCGCTCTGGGCAAACTTCAACACGCAGACCCGCGCGGTCAACCCCGCCACCGGGCAGTTCCGCGGCGACGTCGATTACCAGCAGGAAGACATCCTCCCGAGCATCACCTTCATCTATGAGTTCAGCGAGGCGTTCAGCGTCCGCGGGGCCTACTCCGAAACGATCGCGCGGTCGACCTTCCGCGAGCTCACCGTCATCCGTCAGCAGGAGTTCCTGGGGTCCGAGCAGTTCTTCGGCAATGAGGAGCTCAAGTTCGCCTCGGTCAAGAACTACGACCTGCGCGCTGACTATCGCCCCAACCCCGGCGGGCTGATCTCCGGCTCCTTGTTCTACAAGGACATCAAGGACCCCATCGAGTACATCGCCGTCACCGGCAACAACGTCTTTGCCGGCTCGTTGACCTACCCGGTCAACTTCCCGGAGGGGTCGATCCTCGGCGGGGAGCTGGAGGTCCGGCAGAACATGGGCGACCTCTTCGCCGAGTTGACCGGCCTGACGCTCGGCGCCAACGCCACGATCATCGAGTCCGAGGTAATCGCCCCGGCCAATCAGGCCACGGTGCCCATCGGCCAGACCAGCCGCGAGATGCTCAACGCCCCCGAGCACCTGTTCAACCTCTTCGCGGTTTTCCGCAACGAGGACACGGGCACGGAGATCGGGCTCTTTTACACCGTCAAGGGCGATACACTGGTCCGCGGTGCGTCCCCTGCGACCACCGATATCTCCCGCTTCACGCCCAATATCTTCGAAACCCAATACGACACGCTCAACCTGACCTTCTCGCAGAAGCTGAGTAAGCACCTGAAGCTCAAGATCTCCGCCAAAAACCTCACCGACCCCGATATCCAGCAGGTCTACCGCTCGCCCCTGACGCCCGAAGTTGTTCACACCTCTTATAACAAGGGCATCAGCGTGTCCGTGAGTCTTTCAGCCACGTTTGTTTTCTAAGGAAACGTCATGATCCAAATACACCAACCTTTTCTCACGCGTCTGGTCCACGTGCTTTGCCTTTCCGCAGCCATGTTCGGTGGAGCTGCCTCGGCCCAAGAAGCCCAGCAGGGCGACCAGCCAACCGTCGGCGAGACAATCAACGACACGCGTGCCATGCTCGACCGCTGGCTTGAGCTCCGCCGGACGATCTCCAAGGAGAGCAATGATTGGGCCCTGAGCAAGGACATCCTGCAGGCGCGCATCGAGATGCTCCGCAGCAGCATCGAACAGACGCGGCAGGAGCTTGAGAAGCAGAAGGGCGAGCTGGCAGGCTTCGATGACCGCGTCGCGGTGCTCAAGGAAAACAACGAAAAACTTAAGCAGTCGGCCGACGATCTGGCGCTCGTCGTGCAGAAGATGGAAGAGCGGACGGTTTCGCTTTTGCAGGGCGCACCGCAGCCCCTGATTGAAGAAGTGCGACCGCTGGCGGTCCAGCTCCGCGGGTACAACACGCCGGGCACGGTTGCGCAGGCGGACGGCTCGACACCGGCTGACGCATCGGCACAGGAGGCGGATGAATCGCTGCAGGAGTCGTCTGCCTCGCTCTCGCGTCGGTTTGAGAACGTCGTCGGTGTGCTCTATCTCTTCAACAAATACACCGGTAAGGTTCACCAGCGAAAGCAGTTGATCAGCCAGCCCGATGGCACATCTCTGAGTGTCGACGCCATCTATCTGGGCACGAGTTACGGGTTCTACGTGGATGACGAAGACAAGACCGCCGCCGCCGGCTGGCCCAGCGCCACCGGCTGGGGCTGGACGCCGATGCCC
>JBGSTE010000546.1:0-2020 GCA_041736655.1 Phycisphaeraceae bacterium
CGCTGGTCCGTGCTCGAACTCGGGGCCGGCGGCGGGCACAGCCTGTTTCACCTGAAGAACCACTTCGACTGCACCGCCGCGGACTTGTCCGCACCGATGCTTGAGCAGTGCAGGGCGCTGAATCCTGAGCTACCCACCGTCGTCGGAGACATGCGCGACCTGCGCTTGAATCAAACCTTTGACGTGGTGCTGATCTGCGACGCAATCGACTACATGCTCAGCGAGGACGACGCCGTGGCGGCATTGACGACCGCCGCTAAGCACCTCAAGCCCGGCGGGGTCGTGCTCGCTGCGCCGACCTACACCACCGAAACCTTTGTCGATGGCGACGTGGCCGACGACGGGACGACCATCCCCGGCATCGCCGGCGACGACGATCTGACGTATTTCTCTTTTGTGCATGACCCGGACCCGGATGACACGACCTTTGAGATGATCCTGCTGTATCTCCTGCGTGATGCGCAGACACGTAAGGTCGAGGTCATCGAAGACCGCCACACCTGCGGGCTGTTCTCGATCGATCACTGGCAGGCGATGATGAACGCGGCGGGGCTTGACTGCGAAGCCCTGACCGGCCCGGAAGACGCGGCGCTGCCTGAAGATGACACGGCGTGGGCCTGGTCGCTGCTGCTTCGCGGCCGGCGAAGAAGTTAACCCCTCCATTAGTCCGTGTCCCATAAGACCTGCGCGCCCGCGCATTCGTGTCGCTCCCTTGTAAATAGCAGGTGGAAATAAGGCGTGCTCCATCACGCGATCCGCTTGGTTTGTCGAGAGTTCTGGCAAGGGGTGAAAAGCCTTGCCCTCAACAAGCGGACTTCGGCATGCGGATCAATACGTGCAATCTCAGTCGCCGGGCGGACGCGGTCTGGATCACCGCTCTCGTTTCGCTGGTCCTGGTGATCGTCACCGCCGTCGCGATTACCTTGTGGAGTCATGCCTCCAGCCCGTCTGCGCCGGCCGGCAGCAGCGCCCATGCCCATCATGATGCGGGCACCTCGTCGTCATCTACAACCCACAACGATTTCTTCACCAACTACGGCGCGTACATGCCGCGTACGCACTGCCTGTTGAACGAGGCGGGTCAGCCGGATTGGCCGTGGATCATCGTGCTGATCGGCCTGAGCCTGGGCGTGATCTCGGCCTACGTTCGGATCTATCTGTTCTGGTGCAAGTCCTATTTTTCAGAGGAAGCCCGCGATCGCAATCCACGGCTGATGGACCTGGCGCAGATCTTCCTGTGGTGCGCGGTGTGCGGGTACGCCACGTCGGTGTTGATGTTCTTCTGGCCGGCGTATCGGTTGGTGGCGGTGTGCCTGTTCTTTTTGAATGTCTGGTCCTGGCGGTTCTGCATCAACCTTTCGGGTTTCCGCGGTGCGTTCACGGCCGACCGCTACCGCCGCCTGGCCGAGCACGACCCGCTGACTTCGCTGTACAGCCGAGGCGCGATCCGCCAACGGCTCAACGATCTCTTATCCGATGCCGACGGCGGCGCGAAGCCAGCGGCGCTGTTGTTTCGGGATTTTGATCGCTTCAAGCTCATCAACGACTCGATGGGCCACGAGGCCGGCGACGACTTGCTGCGCCAGATCGCCGATCGTCTGACCCACGCGACGAAGACGCACGGCGAGCAGAACCACCTGCTGACCTGTCACCTGGGCCGGCTCGGCGGTGACGAGTTCGTGATCATCGTCGAGGGCAGCAGTGATCGGGCGTCGGTCGAGGCCTTCGCCAAGAGCCTGCACGAGATGCTCACCTGCGGCTACAACATCGATGGTCGGGTTGTGCATTCGTCGGTGAGTATCGGCATCACGTGCACCGATCACGGCTACGCCACGGCCGACGCCATGCTCCGCGACGCCGACA
Source organism: Phycisphaeraceae bacterium (assembly GCA_041736655.1). Taxonomy (GTDB): domain Bacteria; phylum Planctomycetota; class Phycisphaerae; order Phycisphaerales; family Phycisphaeraceae; genus JAHQVV01. Next base: position 1,864 of record JBGSTE010000546.1, read on the forward strand.
CCGCGATGTACGAGGCCAAGCGGGCCGGGCGTGCCTGCTCGGTCTGGTTTGATAAGGCCATGCACGACGCGGTGCGCGACGCGATCGAACTCGAAAACGACCTGCGCCATGCCATCGAGCGCAGCGAGCTGTTCCTCGTCTACCAGCCGATCATCGA
>JBGSTE010000586.1:0-3509 GCA_041736655.1 Phycisphaeraceae bacterium
CGGCATCGCCTTCGCCGCCTTCACCGGCCCCGGCGGCGGCGCTGTGGTGCCCGAGCCCACCAGCCTGGCGCTGCTGGGTCTGGGTGGGTTGATGGTTGCCCGCCGTCGACGCGCGTGATTGATCTTGGGTCGCAGGCCTAAAGCCTCAAGGCCAAGCTTCAGGACTCACAACGTGATCCTCCTTTGCCCGGCTGACACTTTGCGGTGTCGGCCGGGTTTTTATTTTCGTGTGTTCGGCGGGTGGTTCGGCTTGCAGTTCGTGAGTCTGTACAATCCCGGTCCGACCGCAGGACGGCTGATGAGCCGTCGCGCTGCTCCCGAGGTGGGGTGCCAGAGCGGACGAATGGAACGGTTTTGAAAACCGTCGTACCCGTCAGGGTACCGTGGGTTCGAATCCCACCCCCACCGTTTTTTTGGCTTGTCGCATCGGGTTTTTTAGGGTCAGTCCTGCACGGAGATGGTGTTAAGAGAAGTTGATCGGCCGGGGTTGATCGGGAGGGCAAGGCTCTGTCGGAGAACCTCTGAGGGACAGACATGCTTGTCTGTCATCAGGCTGCAGAGATGATCCGAATGCAGGTTCGGCTTCGCCGATTGACAGGTCGTATTTCGTGCGATCAAACTCATTGCCTTAGGCGTGGTGACGCGGGGTTGGTGCGTGGGTCGGTAGATCCGGGCTCAGGCGGTTGATTCGTGCGCCGCCGAACAAGCACAGCGATCGGGAAATACCTGATGCGCATCGCGTGGTGCGTTTGCGCGGGTTCGCTCGTTGCCCGCGATAAACTATTGAATAGCTTTGATTTACTGCTGACAGAGGACTTGTGGCATTTGCCCATCGTTTCGTGCTGCGCTGGTCCATGAAGTTAACCTGAGGATTCTTTTTGACAAAATTCAGAATTAGTGCTTGGGCTGGCGGCGCGATGCCGTTAGGATTTGAGGATCGAATGATGTGGTTTGTTGTAAGTGTCCGTTTCCCTTCTTCCAGTTCCCTAATCAACGGAGATCAGTATGCAAAAGATCATGAATCAGCGACTTTTGACGGCGGTTGGCGTTTCAACGGCGGCGATCTGTCTGGCGGCGGCAACTTGCCCTGCGCAAGCCGCGGTCTTTGAAATGCTCACGACCGAGGGCCTGAACAGCACGACGACGCCGACCGGCCTGGACGTCACCTTTGAACAGCGCTGGCGCGAGCCCACCATCTGGAACCTCGTCAGCGGTGTCGACGACGGGGGCGACGGCATCCCCAACGGCCTGGACGAGATCATCGTTGACCGCACGGCCCTGGCCAACGGCAACACGGACCTGTCCAACGAAGGCATGCCGGACCACAGCATCGCCAAACTCACGGGTGTCGGCGCGCCCGGCACCGACATCGTCTTCAAGCAAAGCGCGAACGTGACCATCGGCGACATGGAGATCCTGGCCTCGGCCGACCGTTTCTTTATCAACGAGGAACGCGACCAGCCCCTGACCATCAACGGCGTCCTCAGCGGCTCGGGAGATCTCGAGATCAACCGCAACGGCGGATTTTCCAACGGCGTCCAGCGCGTCGACCCGGTGACCGGTGAAGAAGAACTGATACTCTTCACCGGCGCAGCGCCGAACACCTACACCGGCAATCTCTTCCTGACCAACGGCAGCGGCAGTCAGCCTGCCTACTTCGTCGCGGACAAGGTCGGGGCCTTCGGGCAGGCCGCGACGGTGAACCTCAGGTCCACCAACGCCGGTAGCCTCGAAGCCGAGCTGCAACTGACCGACAACACCATCGGTGGCGAAGGTGCTTTCGATGACGATGCGACGGAGGTTTATCTCGGCTCCAAGGCCGTGCTGAATGTCGACGCGGGCGTCAACGAGATCATCGGCTCGGGCAAGCTGTTCATCGACCTGCTGAACACCGGCACCTTCACCATGGTGCCCGATGGCCTCTACACCAACGCCGAAGACTGGATCATCGGCGACGGCACGATCACCGTCGGCGGCAGTCTCTTCGACCCTGCCGACCTTGATCAGGACGGCGACGTCGACGACGCGGACTTCGGAATCGCGTTTGCCGCCTTCACCGGGCCCGGCGGCGTGAGCAATTCGCCGGCGGACCTCGATGGCGACGGCGACGTGGATGACGCGGACTTCGGCATCGCGTTCGCGGCCTTCACCGGCCCAGGCGGCGGACCGGGCGTGGTGCCTGAGCCGACATCGCTGGCGCTGCTTGGTCTGGGTGGTCTGATGATCGCCCGACGACGACGCGCGTAATCGCAGGCCAACACAACGTGAGATCCTCCTCTGCCCGGCTGGGTTATCGTGCCCCGGCCGGGTTTTTCATTGGGTTCAACGCGGGCCAAGCGAGCATGTACGGCATCTGAAATAGCATTGAAGTACTCAGCATAGTTCGGATAATGATCGTAGCGCCCATTCTTGATCCCGCCAGTTCTGGCGGTTGCGGGCGTCGTGTCATCTCTTTTTGATTGTTCATCTTTCTGCCGCACCCCAAACAGGAGAGTCTGCATGTCCAGAACAACCACACAATTGATTCCCGCAGCGATGGCGTTGGCGATCGTGGCCACGTCGGCCCGAGCGACACTGCTTGTTTATGAGCCCTTCGCCTACACCGCCGACACAAACCTCAGCGGCGCGGGCGCTGCCGAGCTGGGCTTTGCGGCCAGCAGCACGTGGAACACGTTTACGACCGGGCAAGCCAGTTCACCGACCCACTTCGTTCAAGTCCACGACCAGGGCCAGTTGACCGGCGTGATTAACCAGAACAACGCGAACCAGTATCAGAACCCGTACACCAACACGATTACGAACCTGGCCACCTCGGGCAACTTCGTTGGCCGAAACGATGACAGTGGTGCACTGAACGCGCAAGGCTTCCCGGGTGACAGGGGGGCCGACCACATCCTGCTCTGGCGAGAGCTGGACTCGACCGTCACGGCGACGTTTGTGGACGGGACGACGACCTGGTTCAGCTTCGTGGCGGCGCGTGCGTTCGATCTGAATGCCCGTGGCCCGACGTTCGCGATTGGCGAAGGTGTGCTGATTGAAGACCGAGGCAACAGTGCAACCGGGCCGGTGATCGCGGCGGGTGCCTTCAACAACAGCGGTGGTAATTTCTATTCGCAGTACAAGGATACTGCGGGCAATGGCCTGCTCACCGTGGATGCAGTACCCATCGGCAACACCTTCAACGGCGGCACCAACAACACCGCCACCACGGACACGATGGTCAATATCATCGTCGCCAAGATTCAATGGGGCGCGACATCCTCAGACCCCGATCTGATCTCGCTCGCCCGCTTCCTGGACAGCGAAACCCTGGATGAAGCGACATTCGATACGAAAGCCTCTACACCGTTTGGTGCCGTGCTCGATCAGACCCTGTTCAACCAGCTCTCGATCGGCGGCGGCCGATTCTTCGTCGACGAGTTGCGCATCGGAACCACCTTCGGCGATGTCGCCCCCGCAGCGGGACCGGCCTTCGACCCTGCCGACCTGGACCAGGACGGTGACGTCGA
>JBGSTE010000591.1:0-3105 GCA_041736655.1 Phycisphaeraceae bacterium
CAACCCCCGCAACCGCTCGCCGCGCAACACCAGCGTGTGCGTGTAGCCCTTGTAACAGCACCGCGCCTCGAGCCCATCGGCGCAGTCCCGCTCATCAAGCCGCGTATCACTGGCCCGCAGCTTCAGACACCAGGCCCCCACCGGCCGACGCAGCTCCTTACGCCCCACCCGCTCCATCCGCCGCGACAGCTTCCACGGCTGCTGTTTCAACGCCGCCGACACCCGCTCCCACGCCTCCATCAACCGCCGATCCAGTTCATCCATCGCCGTGCTCCGTGTGAGTCTCGTCACGTTCTTAAGGGAGTGGCAACTAACGGATTTGTGCGCATGAAGGGTTGAGTTTCTGCTTACTGCTTTTCGAAAAGGAGGGGTGCCACTGACAAGCGGAGTCTGCGGAGCTTGTCAGTGTGACAGCCTGAAGCACTGACAAGGCTCAAAGCAGCCTTGTCAGTGGCACCCGACTGATTTCACTTCTTGTCTGTAACGCTTTTGCGTGCCAAGTGTGCGCACGGGTGCCGTCCAGCTCTGGGGTGCCACTAACAAGCGGAGTCTGCGGAGCTTGTCAGTGTGACAGCGTGAAGCACTGACAAGGCTCAAAGCAGCCTTGTCAGTGGCACCCGGTTTGTCAGTGGCACCCATCATCTCTAGCCTATCTCAGACAACCACACGTTCTCGGGGCACGGCATGTCACTGCATCGCAAGACAAGGAAAACCTACAACTCCCCGGGTCATGTCCACGAACTGACCTTTTCCTGTTATCACAGGCTGGCCCTGCTCAATCAAGATCGCTCGCGCTACTGGCTGATCGACGCGATGGAGCAGGCCCGCAATAAGCACGATGTCGCGCTGCTGGCGTTCGTCATCATGCCCGAACACGTTCATCTGCTGATCAGACCAAGACAGGTTGACTATCAAGTCGCAGGCTTCCAGAAATCCCTGAAGCAGTCTGTCTCTCGCAAGGCCTTGGACTGGTTGAGGTTCCACAGCCCCGACTTTCTTGACCGATTGGCCGGCGAACGGGCCGGCGGCAGAACCCGATACCACTTCTGGCTTCCCGGCGGCGGATACGACCGCAACATCATCAAACCCGAAACCCTGCGCTCCTGCGTCGACTACATCCACGCCAACCCGGTCCGACGCGGGCTCGTCGAATCGCCAACAGACTGGCCCTGGTCCAGTGCGAGACAATTCGCAGGACAAGACGACGTCCCGATCAGGATGGACCCGCTACCACTCTGAAAATCAAGCCAAACCCATGGGTGCCACTGGGAGCAAGGAAAAAGCCCACGGGTGCCAACCTGCTCTGGGGTGCCACTGACAAGCGGAGTCTGCGGAGCTTGTCAGTGCGACAGCGTGAAGCACTGACAAGGCTCAAAGCAGCCTTGTCAGTGGCACCCTATCCTGTTTGCCATCCAGCTCTGGGGTGCCACTGACAAACTCGACCCACCAAGGCGTTGTCTAGACCTGCTGTCAACACACTAACAAGTCAGCCGTCATCGACAGAAAACTGTTTGTCAGTGCGGTCAGTCTAGCGCTCTTCTACCGGCAAGGAAGACTTGTCAGAGTTATCCGCCACGTCTTAACTTCTATCGATATCATAAACTTTTAGAGCACCTGAGCAGTTCACGAGAAGCCGACCTTCTTCGAGCGACAAGTGATCCCAACAGAAGTTGAGTTCGTTGCTTGAGTTTGAGAAAACCAAACTCTCACCCACAATTGTGTACTTCAACATTGGTGCTGTTACGGCACCGGATTTCGATCCGAGTGTCGCCGCCACTTGTCCATTTCCGAAAAATCGATATCGCTCGTAAATGTCTTCTGAACACAATGTGAGGGGCATTCTACCGATTTGATCAAGTATGTCTGAAACTTTCATATCAGCCTCTCTTTACCGTCCGGCTAGTCACATGATAAAACAACCCCGCAGCATGGCACTGCCAAGTTTCGCTCATCCCGTATCTATATTACAACGCCTCGAATCACTGACAAGCCGCATACACGACATCCGATTCAACACCAGTCAATATTACAGCAACGCCCCTCGGTCAAGGCCGCAGCCAGGCTTGTAAGTGGCACCCGATCCTGTTCGTATCAGAGAATAAAACAACCCCGCATCGCTGCGGGGTTGTCGTGGGGTCTGAGTGTGTTGTCGATCGGGTTCCTCGGCCTTACTTCTTGCCGTTGGTTTCGTCGCCCAAGAGTTGGGCGACGAGTTTGGATTCGCCGATGGTGGTGGTGAATGGGCCGGGGGCTTCGGAGACTTCGGCTTACCCCACCCGCTGCGTTGGGGCGGCCATCTCGATACGGGCGATGGGCAGGCCGGCGGCGCGGGTCACGGCGGTGGCGGAATCGATAGCGTTCTCCAGGGACTTCGCGGCGCGGTCGAAGACCAGTCGCGTCACACCCTCGCGGGTGACGGGGGTGGCGTCATCGCCGCCCTGTTCAAACAGGCGGTCGGCGTCTTCATCGGTGAACGTACCGGATGACAAAACGATCTCGAAGGTGTAGGTGGTCATGGCGGCTATGCCTCAGTCATGGGTATGCGGACAGCGATCGATCTGTCGGCGAATCTGGTTGGCGTGATTCTCGGCGCTCCGGGGGGTGCTGAACACACGGATGATGCAGCCGTCACGCGAGGACTTGGGACAAAATAGTTGGCCCCATACATGGGCACGCGGCCCCGATTTCTGAACACGCCAGCCCTTGGCGGTCCCATACGCAATGGCGGCACGGATCGCTTTATCGGGGTGTCGATCCGCTGCCATGTCGAACAATTATAGCATTTGAAGGTAAATCGCCAAAAAACAGCCCCGCATTTGCATGCGGGGCTGCCGATTGATCACAGGTTGTCTATCTTCAACGGGAGTAGCGTTTACTTCTTGCCGTTGGTTTCGTCGCCAAGGAGTTGGGCGACGAGTTTGGACTCGCCGATGGTGGTGGTGAATTGGCCGGGGGCTTCGGCGCCGGCGAGTTCGGCCAGTTCGGCGGCTCGGGCGATTTCTTCCTCGACGTTCAGGGCTTCGGGGATCGGCGGCTCGGCCAGGTACTTCACGCGGAGGTTCAGGTACTGCTTGAAGCCCGTGCCGACCGGGATCAGGTGGCCCA
>JBGSTE010000596.1:0-4193 GCA_041736655.1 Phycisphaeraceae bacterium
TCTTCGAAGACGCGTCGCCTTGCTGGCGACGGCTAACTACACTGATCACGTGCCGAACCTCAAGGACTACATCGACGACCCCACGCTCCGCCGGCTGATCGAGACGGCGCGTCTCGAAGACCTCGGGCCTGAGGGGATCGATGTCACGTCGGCCTGCTTCATCGGCGAAGATGTAGTCGGCAGCGCGGCGTTTGTCACCCGCAAACACGGCACGGTGTAGGGCCTGGCCTTGTTGCCGACGGTTTGCGAAGTCTATGGCGACCGCGTTCAAGTGCAAGCGTTAACGGTCGATGGCGACGGGGTCTTGCCCGGTCAAAGTCTTGCGACCCTGACCGGGCCGATGCGTGACCTCTTGGCGATCGAGCGTGTCGCGCTGAACCTGCTGTGTCACCTGTCGGGCGTCGCGACGCTCACAGCCCAGTACGTCGCCAAGTGCAAGGGCACGAAGGCCGGCATCTACGACACGCGCAAGACCCTGCCGGGCCTGCGTGGGTTGCAGAAGTACGCGGTGGCCTGTGGCGGCGGACGCACGCACCGTATCGGGCTGTACGACGCGGTACTGATCAAGGACAACCACCTCGCGGGAACGCCGATATCAAAACTCGCTGAAATGCTTACGAAATCGGCGGGACAAGCCCGCCGGCTAACGCCGGGTCTTCAATTTGTTGAGGTCGAGGTGGATACGCTTGATCAACTGTGCGAGGTGCTCAAAGCCCCGGTTGATATTGTGCTGCTGGACAACATGCGGCCGAGCCTGCTTCAGCAGGCGGTGACGATGCGTGACGCGACCGCGCCGAAGATCGAACTCGAAGCCAGCGGCGGCGTGAACCTCGACACCGTGGCCGAGATCTCCAGGACAGGCGTCGACCGCATCTCGGTCGGCGCGCTGACGCACTCGGCCCCTTCGCTGGATATCGGACTGGATATCGCATGAAGAAACATAGCCTTCCACTGTCAGACTTGACTTTACTTGGCCACCTATTACGTGATGAAGCGGTCAGCGTGGGTTCTATGTGGTACGAGTATCGTTGTGACGAACCCGCTTTTCACGCTATAATTCAGCGTCTAACTAAACTGGAATGCGAGATAGAGCAGGTAGATGTCGATACCTATCGGCTGATTCGTAGCGGGCTCGCGGTTTGGGAAGACTATCTCAACTACTCGCTTGGCAATAGTTCTCTGACGATTGACTGTGTCCGTGTTTACCGGGAAACGGCGAGTACACAAGACATCGCCAAATCCATGGCACCGCAACAGGTGGTCGTTTTGGCCGATCATCAGACCGCGGGGCGAGGCCGGCTTGGCCGATCGTGGCACTCAGAACCAGGTTCGTGTGCGTTGATGAGTGTGTCTAAACGAATCACCGGGCAGCCAAGTACGCAAGATTTACTCTCCATGCTGACAGGGCTTGCCGTAGCAAGAGCCGTTCAAAAGCTGAGCGGCAAATCATCGGTCAGGCTTAAATGGCCTAATGATGTCCTGATCGATGGCAAGAAGCTGGCAGGAATCTTGATAGAAGCGGTTGAACGGATCTATATCATCGGCATCGGTGTAAACGTGCGAAGTACCAATCAATCCAACCCTTCGATAATCAACAAAACTGTCAGTTTAGCGGAAATCGGATCTCAATCGGATCGCCTTCGTGTGATTGAGGAGGTTCTCCATCAACTAGGCAATGCCTTTAGAGTTAACAATACGCAATGGTTGCTTGACGAATGGAGGACTTATTCTTCATTTGGCCAGACTCAAACTTTTAAACACTGCAATCAGAAGATCACCGGTGAGGTCATCGACCTAGACCCTTACCACGGCCTGATCGTCCGGCGCGACTCGGGCGAAATCGTCACCCTGCCCGCGGCGACGACATCGGTGGTCGGTTGAAACCTTGGCAAACAATTTCACGAAGCGACGCGGCTTTGCCGCGTTACGCGACGAGTCGCGTCGCTTCGTGGAGCACATACTTAATTCAAAACCTCATCCCCCCGCCAGCTTGACCAGCACGTCCATCCCGCGGTCGAGCATCGCATCATCGCAGGCGTAGCACAGGCGGAAGTGCGTGTCGCGCTTGCTGAAGACCGAGCCGGGGATGATGAGCAGGTTGTTCGCAATCGCGCGCTCGACAAACTGCGCCCCGGTCAGGCCCAGCGTAGGCGGCACTTGCGGGAACGCATAAAACGCGCCGCCCGGCGTGCTCAACGGATAATAAGGCGAGAGCCGCTCGATGACGCGGTCGCGCTTGCGCTGGTAAGCGTGCACATGCTCGCTCATGTCCACACCCAGCGCGATCTCGCCGGCCGCCTGCACCATCGACGGGGCACAGACGAACGAGTACTGCTGGAGTTTGGCCATCTGATCGATAATCGCCTTGGGACCGGCCGCAAAGCCCATGCGCCAGCCGGTCATGCCGTAGGTCTTGGAGAACCCGCGCAAGAGCAGCACATCCGGCGAGACGCTCAAGGGCGAGGGGCACCACACCCCGCCGTCGCGCGGCGTACGCTCGTAACAGAACTCGTCATAAATCTCATCGCTGATCAATAGCACATTTCGCCGACGACACAGCTCGACGACTTCGCTACACACCGCCTGGCTCGCGACCGCGCCGGTCGGGTTGCTCGGCGTATTAAAGAGTACAAGCTTGGTCCGCTCGGTGATCGCCGACTCAAGGCGCTCGGCGGTGATCGCAAAATCCGGGTACGTGTCCACGATCACCGGCCTGGCTCCCGTGAGCGTGACCATGTGCGTGTAAGCAGCAAAATACGGGTCGGGGATGACCACTTCGTCACCAGGCCCGACGGTCGCCAGCAGCACCAACATGAGCGCGCCCGATACGCCGGAGGTGATGATCAGGCCCGTGTCCGGGTCGAGTTTGTTCGCGCCGCCTCGGCCCAAGGTTGTCGGGAACTCCTGATGAAGCCTGGCGACAACTGCGGCGCGCAGCTCGGGCGTGCCCTGGGTCTGGGTGTATCGGTTTTTGCCGGCCATGATCGCGTCGCACGCCGCACGCTTGATGAGGTCGGGCACGTCGAAGTCCGGCTGACCGATGGAGAGATTGATCGGGTCCTTGAGCTGGGCCGCGAGGTCAAAGACTTTACGGATACCCGAGGCATCGATAGCGCGGGCGCGGTCGGAGATGAAGCGTTGAGTGTCCATAGTGAGCGATCAACCGGGGAGGGCGAGGCTCCTGCCGAGCCGGGCATTGCAGTTCATTCGCGGCTCGGCAGGAGCCTCGCCCTCCCGGAAAGCACAATGATACCGAATAAAAAACGCCGCCCGATGAAGGACGGCGTCAAGCAATCTCAACTGGATACGACTTGCCTAGGACCTAGGCACTAAGCCCTAGGCCCTAGCCACTACTCCGTCGCTTCGTCCTTCTTCTTCGACTTGCCGCCGGCGGATACCTTGCGGTTGGCGACCTTGCGCAGGCCCAGGGCTTTGACGCCGCTGGACTTGAACTCGCCGAGCTCGGTGAGCTTGGAGATGCGTTCAGCGCGGGTCAGGACGTTGCGGTGGCCGGCCATGCCGCCGCCGATTTTCAGGCTGGGATCGAGGCTCATTGTCGTCTTCCTTTGTCCAAATCGTTACGGGGTTTGTTTCTTTTTAACGTACTGGGCGAGGTACATGGAGGACAGGTCCGTGCCCTTGCCACCATTGTGGATCTTCCACTCCCGCCCACGCTGTTTCATCTGGCTCAGGTAGTACTGGGCCGACTCGCTGTCCTTCTCGTCAGGGCGGTACGCCCGGTCGATCACGTAAGCGACGAATCGACCATTATTACCTTTGACCAGTTGGATTGCAACCCCCCGGCTGGCCATAAACTCCGCCAGCCGTCGGCAGTCCGCCTCCGTCGACTCCATCAGCCGAAGGTAGCACAGGCCCTCCTCCCGCACATCCTGGCCCTCCACGATCTTCTCGGGCACCGGAATCGTCGGCCCGTCAAAGCTTTCCTCATCCCCGATATAAAACCCGGTCGGCCCGGAACGATCGCCCAAGCCCGCTTCCGCCGTCGCAGGCTCGGCAGAGGCCGCCCCACGCAGCGTACCCACGAAATACGCCGTCACGATCAGCAAAAGCACCCCCAGCACCGAGAGAACCGCCAGTCCGCGCGGAATCCGCAGCACCAGCGGGGCAGACGAACCGACCCACCACGGGGCCCGGCGGGGCACGGCAGGCGTCGGTTCCTCTTCGCCGGGACC
>JBGSTE010000598.1:0-2737 GCA_041736655.1 Phycisphaeraceae bacterium
GCATGCGTGAACGCCAGAGCAGCGCGCTGACCACGACGCCGACGAGCACCATCGCGCCGTAGCCGGGGGTCACGAAGACGTGTTGTGTTGTTGCTTGCAAGTCAGCGCATCGCGTAGTGTCGGCAAAACGATTCGAGCGAGCCGTCGGGCCCGATGACGTGAACGCAGCAGCGGTCGATCCGGTGCTGGTCGTAGGTCCACGCGTCCATGAACGGCTTGATGAACAAGCGGAGCACGTCGTCCGGGCCGATCTCCAGGGCCTTGAGCGCCTGGCCCAGCGGCTCACTCTCGCAGCCACAGCGCGCGAGGTCTTCGAGATTAAAGTCCAGTCGGTCCTTGAGGAAGCCCTGCATGGCGGAAAAGTCCACCAGGCGCGAGACGGGCAGCACATCGCTGCCGCGGCGCAGCAGGTAGCCGACGGTGTGACAGTTCGGATCGCCGCAGGGCAGGGGTGTGAAGTCCGCGTCGCTCAACAGGCCCCGTGACTGGTCGATCAGGCCCAATACGATGTCGGCCACCGAGAGGCGCTCGGTCGGCGGGCGCTGCATGGTTTTTTGTTCGGTGGTCGATCCGCCTTTGACGGTGAGGTTGACGCCCGCATAGGCCCGGCCTGAGCCGAACATCGGCTGAAATGTGACGCCCCGCACCGCCGGGTGCGCAAGCGCCAGTCGAAGCGTCTGCCCAAGCTCGGCAAGGTTGTGGCCATCGACCGTCATCGCCAGCGTGACGGGGATGCCCAGCTCGCCGCACCGCCGAAGCACCCGCTCGCGCATCGCGCGCAGGTCTTTACCGCGTAGCGCCGTCTGGCCTGCTTCCTGGGGCCCGTCGTACTGCAGGTAGACCTCGAACTTCTTGAGCTCACAGCGAAGGTCCGCGAGCCCTTCGATGAAGCCCGGCTCACCGGCCAGCCGAACACCATTGGTATTGAGCAGGATGTAGCCGATCTGTTTGTGCTCCAGTGCATAACGCATCACGTCGAAGAATCGCGGGTGCAGTGTGGGCTCGCCGCCGGAGAGCTGGAGGATGTCGATCGCGCCCTTGCGGGTGATGACCGACTCGATGCGCGCGATGATCTCTTCAAAGGCAAGGGCCTGGACCTGTTGGCCGTCGCCGCGCGGGCTGTCGGCGTAGCAGGTCGGGCAGGCGAGGTTGCAGCTTTCGACGATCTCGATCAGCGCGATGCAGGTCGAGCTGCGCTCGACAAGCGTCGGGTCGTGCGCGTCGTGGGCCGAGGTGCTTGTTGGCGTTGCCGCGGTGTTGATTGGAGTCGCCGGGCTGGCGCAGCACGACGAAGCGCCGCAGCAGGAGGTGGAAGTGCCGTCGCCGATGTTGCCAAGGGAGGTGTGGTAGTAGCGGGCGTCGCTGGCGATGACCGCTTCGAATGGGCCGTGGTCGGCACAGCGCTTGGTCATCAAGACACGCCGGCCGCGCTGCCAGACCTCGGCAGGAACCTGCGCCCGGCAAACAGGGCAGAGGCTGGTGGTGCGTTTGAGTAGCGTGTCGGCAACAGGTTCAAGGATCGGTAAGGGCATGAGACCTCCGGAAAATTAGTGGAACGACATGTTGCTCAGAATAAGGGTGCACCCACCAAAGCCCGCGAGGATCATCAGCGCCGCCTGGCCCAGCCAAAGCAATAGGGCGATGAAGACGTACCGACCATCGAGATGTGACTCGGTCAGGCCACGCTGCTGGTAGGCGAGGCGCTGGGCCACGCGCTCGCTTTGGTACCCGTTAACGAACAGCAAGATCAGCCCGGCGACAGGCATCAGGATCAGGCTGACTATCGGGATCACCGAGCAGCCAAACATCACCAGCGCCGGCCAGACGAGGTGCCAGACGACCTGCCCGCCGGTGATCGGGCTTGGCCGGGCTTGCAGAGAGAGTTTCTTGGCGTCAAACGATTTGCCGCACTCGGGGCAGGTTGAAAGGGTGCCGGGCGTCCAGTCCGAGGTCGGGCCGACGTTGTAGCCGCACTGCGGGCAGAGCAGCCGGGGCGCGTTGGGGTCGGCTTGGTGCGGGGGGTTGTGCATACCGGCGAGGGGACAGTATAAAATAAGTATTCACTTACTTTATCAAATTCGCCGGTGTTGTCAATCTTTTTTTGGAGCGGGTGATTCGCAGTTGTTTGCCCCGCAGGTTTTGCCTTTGCCGGTGCGTTTGGCCTGGTAGAGGCGTTGGTCGGCGAGCTTGATGAGTTCGTAGCCGTCCTTGAGGCCGTCGCCGGTGAGGGACGCGACGCCGACGGAGAGATCGGCGTGGACACCGCCGCGCTCGAGGAAGGAGCGGGCCTGTTGTCGGAAGAGGGCGCGGATGGAGTCGGCCAGTTCGCAGGCGCGCTGGCCGTCGCAGCCGGGCATGAGGACGACGAACTCGTCGCCGCCCATGCGTGCGGTCAGGTCGTCGTGGCGGGTGCAGGCCTTGAGCAGGCCCGCGACAAGGACGAGCAGTTCGTCGCCGGCGTCGTGGCCCAGGCGGTCGTTGACCTGCTTGAAGCCGTCCATGTCGATGACCATCGCCGACACCTCGGTGTGCGAGGCCTGCGCGACGCTGACAAGCCGTGGAAGCTGCATATCCAGGAACCGGCGGTTGCCCAGCTCCGTCAGTGCGTCGCGCTGGGCCAGGCGTTGAAGCTCGGCGGTGGCACGGCGGATCTCGACCTTGACCTTGCGGTCCAGTGTTCGACGCAGCTGCCGTGCTTCCCGCCCGTCACGGATGGCGACGGTGGTGACGCGGTGCA
>JBGSTE010000650.1:0-15013 GCA_041736655.1 Phycisphaeraceae bacterium
GTAACCGTTCTCGATCAACGCATCTTTCTTGCACTCTGGACACTCGACACGCATCAGCGTGCTTTGGTAACGACACACGAGGCAATGCCCGCTTGTATATCGCTCCGAGTCCTGAAGTGCGAGAGCTTTGAACTTGCAAGCCGGGCATCGCATAACTGGATATCCAGCCTCACGATGCTTCTTCAATTCTGGCTTCGCGTCGTCAAAAATCGTCTTTAGAAACTTGCGCTCTTCGCGCATCTTACTGTCGAGTTTGTTGAGCCTCTTGTCAAAGACGGCAAAAGTATCCTGCCAGACGTTCGCCAGAAGCCGGTGGAGGTATAGCCAGACTCGGCACTGCCTTTGGATGATGCTTATTGGCTCTTCTTCACCGTCGAGGCCGGAGTGGAAGAAGTGAGCGATCTTGTTTCGCTCCTTGGCCAGATCCGCAAATTCAGCAGCAGCATCAGTGGTTACAGCCGCATCTCGTGGCAGTACACCACGGAGACGTTCAATGGCCTCCGACGGCGTGACAGAGATGAAATCACCAGACTGCAATTGATTGAACGTCGGAGTCTTCTTGGGCGAGATAATCAGCGTCCAGTGCTCTGCCATCAGGCGAGCCTTAAGAAAAAGCTCGACCGACGCAGCCAAATGAAGGACGGCATACTTGGGCGAATGGTCGTGCTCGTCTACAGCCCGTTCAAAGAAGTCAAACGCGCTCTCGACCAGGCTTGTCCAGAGCGTCCCAACATCTTCTGCACGTGTACTACTCGAAGTCTTAGCCATTGCCCACCCCCTTACCGTTCTCGTACACCAGCCGGTATTTCGCCGGATACAACGTTAGTTCGCCATTGTCGCATAATTCTCGGAGGCGGCGGCCGGTGATCTCCAGCGGGGTGTCTTCGGCATCGACTAGCAGGAGTGTGTACTTGTCTGGGTGCTGGTCACAGAGTTTCCAGATGTTCGCGTCGAGCTGGAGTGGATCGCGCTGGATGCAGTGCTCCTTGTCCCAGTAGCACTGAAGCAGTTCGCCGCCGGCCGAGCGACGCTCCCATGGGAAGCTGTGGCCGCCGGAGACCTTCTCGATCCAACTGCCGTCGGTGTGATAGAAGCGATCCGAGCCGTCCTTTGTGTAACCGTTGGCCTTGGCATAGCGCTCGATCAGGCTCGGCTTAGCGGGTTTGAACTGCTTGCGGCGCGTGGGCTGGGGTTGATCTGCTTCGTCGTTCTCGTCGGAATCGTTCTCGACCTCGTCCTGGTCTTCGTCGAGATCGTCGTCTTCGTATACCTCATCGTCGTCCACTTCATCTTCGAACGCGCTGTCGTGGTTGTCGCCATGCGTCGGCTGGGCTGTATCGTCGTCTACTTGACTGGTTGGAGCGGGCTCATGGCCAGTGGCGGGTTCGTCCTGAGCCTCGTCTGCACTGGGCTGCTTGCTTGTGTTGCGGATTGGGCCAACTTGTTCTTCCGGGACCAGCTTGAAGTTCTCTTCGATATATTCCAGAACGAAGTCCGGCGAGCGGTCATAGCAGAGCATGATGGCGTCGGTGATCTCTGTCTTGTTAAAGACGCGACCGAGTTCCTGTGCGATGGCCTTAGCCATCTTGGCTGCCGAGCGGTCTTCAACGTAGAGCAGGTTGTCTTTCCAAAGCACATCAATGCGGCGAGGCGTGCCGGCGGGCGTGTTGTCGATGAAGGGGACCGTCTGAAGACCGGAGGCGACCTGCCAGCCGGTGCCAGCCAGCCGATTGGCCAGCTCGCGCACACGTTGAGTGGCGTCCTGGTCCTCGAGGACGATCCGGCGCAGTCCAGCACCAAGTGCATTTAGCCACGGCATCTTCTGTGGATCGGGCAGACCGTAGAGTTGATCTTCGAAGCGGTCCTCGATGCTCTGGGCCAGGGGCCGTAGCGCAGAGAAAGGATGCTGATCGCATACATCAAAGGGGAGTTTCTGAAGGTCCGCGGTCTTCTGTTTGATCGGCTTGAACAGATGCTTCCAGGCCACGAGCGACTGCATCGTCAGTGAGTAGACGAGGTCCTCGGTCGGCGTCCACTCGCCATCGAGGTTCAGCCAATGCCCACATTCGTTCCAGATTCGCTCGGGGTAGCGTGGCATCAGTGAACGGACCCGCCTCAATTCGCCGGCCGTGAGGCTCTTGCCAGATTCGAGACCGGCGAGCCAATCGATGGCCAAGTCGGCCGTCGGACGATCAGCCACGCCGATCTTGCGCCAGAGTGTAAGGTGCCGCACCGACGGATGAACCAGGGCGGCATCAGGCACGTCCTCTTCATCTGCCTTGAGGAATACTTCGGCAGCAGCACCCCAGTTGTTATCTTCGGTGAGAATGATCTTTTCGTCCGCAAAAGCGTCCTTGATCTCCTCGAACTCATCGGTCGTGCATTTGGTTACCAACTGATCCAGGCGGTGATACCACTTTTCGATCTCGTAGACCGGCGGGTTGTTCACCGTTGCCAACGCTCTGAGTCGTTCCAGAAGCCGATCGGGTCCGGTCGGCGTGTCCCGGACGCCGAGCATGATCAATAACGGGCGTAAGGCTTCGGAGTCAAACTCGGCTCGAACAAAGGGCTCAACGTCCAGGAGCGATTCCGTATCGGGCGTGCGGCGTAGCAGTTCTGCCGGCTGGCGGAAGTTCCCACGCGTGTCCTTGAGGCAGGGCAAGTCGCGGAACTTCGTGATCCAGGACGGCAGCAATGGTTCCGATGTTATCGCGCGGGTGTTGCCCGTCGTAGCAACCTGAACGATCTTGGAAGTCACTGACTTGCTCCAGAACGCAGGCTGCTGATCAAGAATGCGAGTCAGCAAACGGCCCCAGAACGTTTGATCGTCAGCAGCCAAGCTTCGCCACTGAACCCAATGCTCATCGTCGAAGTCCCAGTCCTCGACGATGAACTCATTCGTCACGTACGGATAATACGGCTCACGATCGAAGCCTTTTGCCTTGAGTGCCTCTCTTAGCCCATGGCGGCCCCAGATGCGATTTCGGACTTGCACGAGCGGCACGAATGTGAAGAGTCCGCTTCGTCCGGAAGATATCCACTGCCACCACTCATCCTCTGTGCACGACAGCGGCACGCGGTAGTCTTCGTGGAGTACATGACCCTGATACCAGTCTTCATCAACAAACGCATCAAGGTCGCTGTGGACGTCGGCAACAATGCGGGTCTCCACGGGCGTTCGGTAGCCGTCCTGGGTAACGAACTGAAATGACTCGGACACAGCTGCGCCCAATGATGCGGCGAGCTGGGCGAGCCGGATACAATCTTCGATGTCGCAATCTTCATGCTCGAAAAAATCGGCGGCTACCAGCTGAATGACCTCGCTGACATCACTGGCTTGCGTGAGCCCTAGTTTATCAAGTAGGTCGTAGGCGTCTTCGACTTCTTGGCTAAATGATTCATCATCACACTCTTCCACCTTACGTCTCTGTTCGGCAAGGAATCTCGGCCAATTTTGATTGAGTACAAGAAGGTGCTGAGCGAGAAAGCTCCAGTCTTCTTCGGACTGCAGGAGCTTCTTCTCCCCCAAACGCACGACTTCATCAGACGCATACATAACGTCCCGTCCTTGGACAGGGACGACTTTTATGCCTTTGTGGCTACTGTAGTACCGATGGGTGCTAACCTCGTTCGAAAGATATGCCCAAAGCATCATGAGCTGACGCCAACTCCCTGGACGAGGCAAATGCTTGGTTTCCAAGACCTCGATAACATCAGACTTGGCGACCGTGTCCACGCAGCCCCAGTTGGCTAGCTTCTTGCGGTCACTTGGCGACACGTAGCGAGACAAGATGGCCTGTTCCTCATCAGCAAAGAAAGCAGCCACCTGATCGTGCGTCCAGACGTCGAGAAGAAGCTGTGGAACCGTCTGGCATTCCTCCCGAGCGACAAGCCCACCGGCTTCAGACATCAAGAATTTGGATTCTCCTAATGCGTCATCGAATGCCTGCTCAATGGTTGCTGCACAAGATCCCTCAAGCGAGTTGTCTTCCCGGTCTACATCAGAAAGCAGGCTATACGCCTTTGCCCGCTGATCAGCATCCAACGTTTCGTCGCCGACCCAAGCCAGGAGCGCCTTGGCTGCGAGTTCTCCCGCACGGTGTAGCAACCACCGGTTGGTTGGTGAGGTCTCCGGGTCTTTGATCTTGACGCGAGCCGGGTCCTGCAAGAATGGTGCATTGCATGCGAAGGGCAAATCTGTGGTGACTCCAGTCGGAAGGATCACAAATAGTCGTCCTTCTAGGCCAAGCACGATCTCGACCCGGCAAGGCGGGAATGTCGAGTCCTCATCGACAGATACCATCCGCTCCTGCCTGATCTCCTCAAGCGCTTCGGCGGGGAAGTCTTCGGCCGGCGAACGAATTAGAAGATGCTTATTCTCGGGGGCTGACGACAGCGACATCCATTCCGAGCCCGGGATAGGTCCAGCGCCTTGAGACTGCCAACGCACTTCCTCGCCGCCGATGCGGAGACTCCGAATATGTTGAAAGAACAGGAGAGATGCAGGGCTTCGTAACCACTCCTTCAGATTCTTCTCCAGGTCTCGTCGGCGATGCTCGTCCTTAATGGCAACTTCGACCGACGTGCGGAACGGATGCTTTGCAATATCGCACCAGATCGGCTCGGTAAACCGTTCGCGATGAAAAGCAACAGAAAGGGTTGGTGTGGCTAGCCGTACTTGATCGCCAAGGCTGAACGTGCTCTTAAAGCCGATACCGCGGAACCCAATCGTGTGCAACGCTCGCTTGTTCGAGTATCCGAAGCGACACATAGAAGCGAAGTGCTCGGCAGTGAAATCCTCCCCGTTGTGCGTGAACACGAACTCGCCATCCTGCAAGTCAACGGCTGCTTCCGTCGCGCCCGAATCATCCGCATTCTGAAGAAGTTCCGAAACAACGTGGCGCGGACTCTGCACCTGCTTGAATAGCTGATGCCAGGGGCCCGCGAGCTCGGGGTCCTGTTCCAGTTGAGACCACCGTCCGGCAGCTTTCTGTCGAATACTCTCGAAATAGTCGGGCTTGCGACTCACGCTGGCGGTCCCCCTCGGGCAACGATTTCAGAGAGCTTATAGTTCACGCTCGTAACCGCGAAATCCGGCTCACGGCTAAATGGCTGGCGCACGTAGCAGGGAGTCGTGGCCTCACCATCGACCTCAACAATTGCAAGAATGAACTGCTCGGGTTTGTTCAGCGCTGTGAGTATCTCGTTCTTCGTAACGGTGACCGTCTCCGCCCCCTTCACACGGCCTTTGACCTCGATGAAGCGCAGGTGCCCATCATTGCCAGGTACTTTTGACTCCACGTCGTATCCACACTTGTCCGCAGACACATCCGACGGAGCAAATCCGAGAGTTCGCTCAGCATCCATTACCGCCTTCATAGCAGCCGCTTCTACACGCGCAGTTTCCCGAGCGAAAGTATCGGGTTTGCCGCCCGCTCCGCCAAGACGGTTGATCAGACCTATCGGAATGATCATCGCGCCTCCAATCACGTTCGGAGGTAAAGGCGATACACGTCGTTCTTGAGCCAGCTCCTCCATGCGCTTCTGCAGTCGGCTCGTCAGTTCATCGGCTCGTTGACGCGCCTTTCCAGAGTTGATCTTGGCATTGGACTTGCCCGCAAGCTCTTGTTCCTTGAGTTGCTCCGCTCGATGATCCCAATAATTGATCTCCGAAGTTAGTCGGGCCTTGACCGCCTCAACAGTCTTGTCAACCAGACTTTCCTTACGCTGCTTCACATCCGTAAGATGCCGAGGAACAAGACTGGCTACCGCAAATCCCATTGCTTGGGACTCGATGCGTTCACGCAGCCATTCCGGCTCTGGAATCTGTTCAAGAAGGGGCAGCTCGTTCTCATGGGGCGGTCGGTAATCCAGATATGGCGCGAATCCCGCGTTGCGGACCTCTTCTCCTTGGTCTACCTCGACGAACTGAACCTGACGTGAGACAACTCGTCGATTCCCGTTTCGGTCAGTTCTTGCGTCTTGTATGGAATGCTCAAGATAGACCAGTGCGCGGATGTCTTCACCTGGATCGGATTCGTCGATAAGTACCGTCCCCTGCTTGAGCAAATCACGATGGCGTTCGATAACCAAATCAATCGTGGCATCGAGGAGTGGATGTCCAGGGCAAACAAACTCGGCTACGGGTTTCCCCCCGACGCTGATGAGTTCCTTCTCGAACGTGATCCGCTCGTATTTCGTCAAGACGGGATCACGCATACCGATCAAACGGTCTCTATTCCTGATCACTGCGGGGACGTGTGTAATCTCGAAACGCTTTTGCTCTCGCTCGCGTGCCGTGCCGCCCAAGCGCTTGAATGCCTCAAGGAAAAAAGCGGCTATAAAATGTGGCTGAAGACGACGAGCTTCAGCCCGCTCCATGTCCTCACGAATCTGCTGGACTCGTGTAGCGTCCATAGAATCGTGCGCAAGCGCGTGCTCCTCGATCAGAAGTCGGAGCTTGTCGCGGTCAAGTGCAGTGTCAACAACCTGATCCAGGCGTGCACGAACTTCCGGCTGGTCACCGTAGCGGATTGCTTCCAAGAGGAGGTCGCGTAATGGCTTATCATTGAACGTTACCTTGCCAAGTATGTCAAAAACTTTGCCGCCCAGAGCTTCACGCTCTTGCTCAATTTTTTCAAGAAGTCGTCCGTAAACGTCACCTTCGCGCGTTTCAGCTGCTACAAGGTTCCAGCAGTGACACACCTCTGTCTGACCAATTCGGTGAATACGACCAAACCGCTGCTCAAGACGATTTGGATTCCAAGGCAAGTCATAGTTGACCATTAAGTGGGCGCGTTGCAGGTTAATGCCTTCGCCGGCAGCGTCAGTAGCAACCAACACTTCCACATCCCGATCCTGTGTAAACAGGGACTGGGCATTGCGGCGATCCTCGCGACCCATACCACCATGAATCGTCACTACAGCTTCGGGTTTTCCAATAAGCGATCCAATACGATCGCGTAGATAGTTCAGTGTGTCTCGATGCTCGGTAAAAATAATCAGCTTGCGTCGATGGCCATGCGCATCGAACATCTCCGTCTGGTTCTGCAGCAATCTAGAAAGCTCATCCCACTTGCGATCACTGCTTGACTGCCGAACTCGAAGCGCCAGCTTTTCCAGATCGGACAATATTGCGATCTCGGCTTTCAGTTCCGCGATCGTTCTTGCTGCAGACGCTTGGTCGACGACATGCTCTTCGGTCTCTTCGACTTCCTCCTCGGGAGCATCCTCCAAATCGTTTAAATCATCTTCTGTAAACGATGGAAGGTCGCGACTCCAACTAAGAGATACATCCACGCCCCGTTTGAGGAGTTCCTCTTCCCGGCGACGCTTTTCGAGGCGTTCGCGCCTGCGTCGAAGAGATTGATAGATGGCTTCGGGTGACGAGGCGAGCCGACGCTGAAGAATAGTAAGGGCAAAACCAACCGTACCTTTTCGACCGTCGTTGGCCAGCTGTTCAGCGCGATTGAATTCCTCACGAACATATTCGGTTACCTTTGAATAAAGTTCTGCTTCTGCGTCCGAAAGCTTGTACTCCACTGTATAAGCGCGTCTCTCAGGAAAAAGTGGCTTCCCATCAAACTTTAGAAGCTCTTCTTTGACCATTCTTCGCATCAAATCTGATGCATCAACAGAATGAACGCCGTCCCTAAATTTGCCCTCAAACCGGTCTCCATCGAGCAAGGAGAGGAAAAGCTGAAAGTCCTCCTCCTTGCCGTTGTGCGGCGTGGCTGTCAGCAATAGGAAATGCCTTGTAAGTGTTGATAGCAGTTGGCCGAGCTGATGGCGCTTGGTGCGCTTGATCTCGCCACCCCAAAAGGATGCGCTCATCTTGTGCGCTTCGTCACAGACAATCAAATCCCAATCGGTGGCTCGGAGTTTTTCTTGGACATCCTCACTACGGCTCAGCTTATCCAAACGGCACACTGAAAGCGGGTTTTCATTGAACCAGTTGCCGGTCCGAGCCGCCTCATACTTGTCATTCGTCATGATCTCAAAGGGCAAGTGAAAACGACGGAAGAGTTCGTCCTGCCATTGCTCCACGAGATTGCCGGGGCACACAACTAGACATCGCTGCAAATCTCCTCGTGCAAGCAACTCCTTTATCAAGAGACCCGTCATGATCGTTTTGCCAGCGCCTGGATCGTCGGCAAGCAAGAATCTCAACGGCTGTCGCGGAATCATGTCCTCATAAACTGCAGTAATCTGGTGAGGAAGGGGATCGACCAAAGAGGTGTTAACTGCTAGCAGCGGGTCAAATATGTATGCCAGCCGAATACGGTGTGCCTCCGAGACAAGGCGAAACAAGTCTGCATCACCATCGAAACTCCAAGGCTTGCCCGTTTGAAGCACTTCCAACTCGACTTCTCGATCTCGATAAACAAGCTCGTTACCAAGCTTTCCAGCACTGTCTTTATAGGTTAGCTCTATGGCGACCGTTCCGATCCATGACACATCCACAACGGTCACAAAGCCATCAGGCAAAATTCCTTTGACGACAGACCCACGCGTGATATCTTCGAGCTTAGCCATTGCTGTATTTGTCCTGATTTCCCATGAGGTCTTTTTCGCCCGTGACTCCAAGCCAATGATCAATCACTGCTTTATGAAAACGCCAATGGCGTCCGACCTTCTGGCCAGGCACCTTGCCGTCTTGGCAGAGCTTATAGAGCGTGGACTTCGACAACTTGAGGTAGGCCGCGAGTTCATCAATCGTCATCACTCCGTCGGACTGCTTCTTGGCCATGCGTCGGCTCCGCCTGCGAGATGGGGATTGGGCGAACCGCCCCCGTTCATTCCCCGATCGGTTCCAAGACAAGATGGTTCATTTGACCGTTATTAGCGGTTGATGTCAAACTAACCGGCGACATGTGTATCGATGGCGTAAGAAAAACGCCCGGCCAGCGTTAAGCCGGCTCGGGCGCTTCCGGGGGCAGATTCATGCCTAAATCCTACCGCGTAGGACGGAATGGTCAACCGTTCGGAGGGGAGATTACGGGCGGCTCGTCGGTTGTCAGGCGTTGATCGTGGGATCGTTTGGCGAGGTTCTCCCAGTCCGGCAGCGTGCCCGCCGCCTGGTACGCCTTGCGGGCTTCGCGGATGCTGGCGTGCAGTTCGGGCCAGGCCTGTGACTCGTCTTCGGCTTCGAACAGATGCCCGATCGCACGCAGTCGATAGGCGTAGCCCTCCCGCGCTTCGGTGAGGAGCACGAGCGCCGCGCCGAGGTGCTTTTCGACGCACTCGATGCAACTCGGACGGGTCGGGGTCAGGCCACGGCGTGGGACGACCAGGGGCGGGCAGTTGGTGCAGGTCTTCTGCTTGGGTGTCAGTGGGTCGGGCATGACCGAGATTCCTACGCGGGCACGAAGGTGAGATCGAACCGATACCACGCGCCGGCGTGGTAGAGCGGGTCGTTGGTCGTCGCGTCGATGAAGAGAGTATGGACGCCCGGCGCGAGGACCACCTGCTGCGGTGGCGCGGGGTTGGAGACGACCGGGCCCATGCCGCCTTCGCAGCCGAGTTGTCCGCCGGGGGCGTGGGCGGAACCGATGAGGTTGCCGTTGACGAAGAGGCTCATCAGTTCGAAGTCGGGGTCCTGGGTTTCGCCTTCGCCGGACCACGCGATGGTCATGGTCACGGCGTTGGGGACGGTGATCTCGGCGGTCGCGGTGGCCGACTGGGTGTACGGGTTGTAGCTCTGGCAGTTCTCGTCGTCTTCCCAGTCGAGGCGTAGGCCAAGGCCACCATTCAAGATCGACCACGGACTCGCTGGTACGGCAGCGGGATCGCTGTAGGCGCGGAAGGCACCGTCCTGCCCGCCGGTGATAAAGCCGGTGTCGGTGAAAGACCAGGTCTGCGAGAAGGTCACGCAGCAGCAGTCTTCGAACGCCTGCTGGTCGATGAGCACCGGCACTCCGTTCTGCACCGGGAACCAGCCCGCGGTCTTGTTCCAGTAGTACGGCCCGGGCATCAACTACCTCCCGAACCGCCAGGGCACTGGAACTCCTGCACCTGCTGCCAGAACGGAGCGCCACCACTACTCATCAAAACATGGTCACCCCCTGCCGGAGGGCTCAGGATCACCCACTTCAAGCCATCCCAGTACAGCATCTCGCCGACGTCCAGACCATGCGGCAGCGCGAGCCACTTTAAATAGATGGGGTCGAGTGGCACCGGGTCGGGCTGTCGGCCGATCAGATCGCTATGCCCCTTGCGGTCACGGCTGTACCGCCAGGTCTCGATCTCGATCCAAGCGTATCCATCGGGAGGCGTCGAGGGGTTGGTCGTGACGCCGCCGCCATTGTCTTCCCACGACATTAGTGACGGGATGCTGTCCTCGACGAGGTTGCTATCCCAGTCCTTATGCTCGATGAGCAGTTTGTTGTCCGCTGCGCCACCGGGATCAACGGCTTTACTCAGCCACGAAGGGCCACCGCCGGGCGGATCAGTGATGATCTCGTCGTTCAAGAATCCGGGGGTCGTGTCGGCCGCGTCGGTGTAGACCTTGCCGGGCAGTTTGATGTAGTGCTTGATCGGCTGCATGCCGCCGTCGATCTGCGGCGTAAGCAGGCTGTGGTGCTTGGCGTCGAAGTGGTCGCGGACCTCTTGGTACTCGATGTAGGGCGCGAGGTTGGGCTGGGCCTGCAGGATCTCCACGCCGTTGCCACCGACGAGATTGCCGGGAACCGGGTCTGACTTCTGGACGTTCGGTTCGTCCCAGTCGTTGTGTTCAAGCAGGAGCTTGTTGTCAGCTGCGCCGCCCGGGTCCACGGTTTTCTTAATCCATTCGTGACCGCCGCCTGGAGGGGTGACGGTGATCTCATCGTCGAGGTAGCCGGGCGTGGTGTCATCGACATCCGTCTTGACCTTGAACGATCCCAGCGACTCGGGGTCAAGCACGAACCACGGTGCCCAGCCCTTGCCGTCGCTGTCCTCGAGCATGAACATCTTGCCGAGGACGTGGACGTGATCGCTGTTGCCGGGGTCGCCGGTGATGTCTGTAGATGCAGGGGGTTGCTCGCCGCCCAGGAGCGAGTACCCGGTGCTGGGCAACCACAGCTGGTAGCCATTGAAGGCCTCGGTTCGGCTGAAGATACACCCGCCGATACCGTTACTTCCCGGTGCCGGGTAGCGGACGTAGACGAAGATGCTGTCGCTGGTAAAGTCGGTGTAGAGCGGCCGGCCTAGTGCGTTGCGCCAGACCTTGATCGTTTGTTCCTGACCCTCATCGTCGAGGATCGGCGTGCCCGCTTCATCGGTGACCGTTAGATCGATCTCCGCGTTGTACGGGACATCGGTTTCGCCGGAGACGGGCTTGCCGTAGCCGATGGTCTGCGGCAGCTCGTACTGGAAGAGCCACGCGGGCAGGCCCGACGCAGGGTTTTGTGGATCGAACGCCGGGTTGGGCAGCGCGAGAACGACGGTATCGACCGGGATGTTCTGCGTCGCGTTGACTTCGTAGAGCGTGCCGTCGTTGGTGCCATTCAACCCATCAACGACCGTGGACCAGGACAGCCCGCCTTCGCCATCGTCGACGACCTCGACCTGCTGCCAGCTGTCGTACACGCCAAGGTTGTCGGGGGCGGTCGCGGTGATCTGGAACCAGAAGCCTGTCGTGATGCTGTTGCCGATGCGGACGACCGCCCAAACATCACCGGCTTGGGCTTGGTGCCACAAGACATCGACCGACCCGCCGACGTTCGGCCCAAGCGCAACCGCGTCCTGGTCGATGATCTCGGCCTCGGTGTACGTCTTTGTCCCATCATCCACACGGAGCCGCGCGACGGTGATCCCCGAGATGCATGCACGCCCCACCGCGCCGGCGGCGATCGGTTCGAGCAGCACGACGAACTTGCCCATGTGCTGCATCACATCGGGCGTGTCGCCACGGAACGCGACCGCGTTCATGAACGATCGCTCCGCGCCGGCGGGACCATCGGGCAGGAACAACGGCTCACCCAGCCCGAGCACATCGAACCGGGTACGATCTGCGCCCGACTCGTTCTTGACCATCACAATCCCCGACGAGCGCGTGACCGGCGTGGCCTGCTGACCCATGTTGGACGTGCGTGCGCGGTAGTCCTGCGCTGCATCAATGAAGGCGTTGTACGCCGGGGCGGGGATGACCAGCGGGTCACCGGAGCGGACTTTCTTCATGTTGTCGCTCATCTTTTACTTCCGGGGGTCATGAGCCGATTCCCAGCGCTGCGAAGTTGCCGTCCTCGTAGACCTTCTCGACGTAAGCCGCGATAGGCTGCTTGACGAGCGTATTGCTCGCGGTGTCCTCGACATCCGCGTAGCGCACCCAGAGGTACTCCCAGCCCTTCTTGGCGATGCCGGCGATCGGGCCGACGCTGATGCCGGTGCGGTTGGGGCTGCCTGCGAAGCGGAAGGTGATCTCCCAGTCACCGCCGGAAGGGTCGGACTCGGGGACGCGGCGTGATCCGGACGCGCCGAGGAATAAACACTCCCCTGCGGCCAGACCGCGGAAGCCCCCGGAATTGACCTTGCCCGTGAGATTAAAAAGTGTGCCTTTGTACGCGTTGGTCACGTTCGCGGCGGGGATGTAGTGCGTCTCACTGAAGTTGTAGACCGGGATCGTGATGTCCACGCCCTCGACGTTGTCGTGCGTCACCCCGATCGCACCCCGGAAGTTGGGGGCTGGGCCGTCGGCGGAGTAACTGCCCATGGTCGAGAGCGACTGGGTGATGTGCTGGGTGCCGCCGCCGGTGTCGAAGCTGAAGGTCGAGTCGCCGGTCTCGGGCTCTTCGTGTTGATACGGCGCGTAGGAAGCCGAGCCGGTCCAGATGCAGCGGTCGGCGTTGATCGGGTCGGTATCGACATAGACTGGCTCAACCGTCGGACCCGGGTACTGACGCACTAAGCCGTTGAACGTCGCCGGCGCGGTCGCCTTGAGCGACGCCATCGCGGCGGCTTCATCGGCGGTGCCACGGATGATGTAGGTCAGTGTCGCCGACTGGCCCTCGGTGTAGTCACGCGAATCGATCTGTTCGGTGCAGGTGATTGGCATGATGCTTCAAGCAAACGTGACGCCGCCGGCCACGGCGGCCTGGGCGAGCTTTTTGGTGTTCTTCGCGGTCTCTTCGGTGGCCTTGGCGGTGCGGTCAGCAGCGCTGCTGGTGCTGAGCCCGCGTGCGCCGGCGGCATAAAACGTGCCACGCACGCCGACCTTGGCGACCTCGGCATCGACGACATCGCCGATCCCTTCGAGCGCATCACGTGCCCGGTCGATGATCGCGTCGGGGTCTTCAAGCTGGCCGGGGCCTGCGTCTTCGGACTCTTTTTGTTCTCGCTTCTGCCGAGCCTCGTCCACCGCGCGTTGCCATTCTTCGCGGGCCTGCTGCAGGTCCTGCTCGTTCTCCGACATCCGCTGGGCGTACTCGTCTTCTAGTTCCTGCTCACGGTCGAGGTTCTCCTGGCCGATGCCCGCGAGGGTCTGTTCGTGGATGGCGCGGGCCCGCTCGCGTTCACGCAGGCGCTGCGATTCGCGCTCGGCGATCCGGCGTTGCTGATCGTCGTCGATCTGGGCGATCGCGGCGTTCTTCTGATCCTCGACCAGCCGGTTCTCGGCCTGCAGGTCGATCGAGTCATCGAACAAGGACTTGATCCAGTTCCACGCCTTCTGTGCCCCGGCCTTGATCCGCTCCCAGGTCGCTGCGAAGAAGCCCACAAAACCCTGCCATGCCTTGGCGAAGAAGGCGGTCGTCTCGATCCAGCCGATCTCCAGCGCGTGCCAGACGATCTCGGCGATGGCGAGGAGGCCGTGCCAGGCGTCGTACCCGATCTGGATGAAGAACTCACGGAAGCCCAGCCATCTATTCTCAAGGGAGTTGGTCCCGCGGTTCCACTCCATCTTGATCGTCAGCCAGAGAACCTTGACCGCCAGGCCGATGTCCCCGGCCGCGAGTGCGTCGGCGATGCCCTGGTAGGCCTTCAGCGCGTCGTCCTTGAGGACCATGAACTTCTGCCCCAGCCACGACAGCGCCTTGGCCCCGGCGTCGGTCGCATAGATGAGATACGCCGCCAGGCCCGCGACCGCCGCGATGACGATGCCGATGGGCGAGACGAGGAACAGCAAGACCGCCCCCAGGGTTTTGAGGACGAGCACGACCGTTGTGATCACCGTGATGAACCCACCCAGTACCCCGGCGAAGATGGAGATCGTGGTGCCCAACAGTGTGATCGCCACGCCGACCGCGATAATCCCGACGACGACCTTAAGAACTGTGACGATGACTTGACGGTTCTGATTCAACCACGCCGAGACCTGGACGCTGAGCGCCGTGATCGTGTCGGCGACCTTCTGCAGGGTCGGGGCGAGCGCCGCACCGATGTAAAACACCCCCATCTTGACGGCGTTCCACAGGCGGTCGAGCGCGTCGCCGAAGGCCTCGGCAGCGGCGGCATCCTCACCGGACATCGTCAGCCCCAACCGTCGGGCCTCCTCTTGCAGGACCTCGATCCCTCGTGCTCCGCTGGCGAACAGGGGCAAAAGCTGTGTCCCCGATCGGCCAAAGAGACCCATCGCGATCGCCGCCTTGCGGGTGGGGTCTTCGATCTGGTTGATCCGCTCGGCCAGGAGCTTGAACTGTTGTTCGGGCGACAGCCCATCGAGGTCAGCAAAGGTCAGCCCGAGGTCACTGAGTCCATCGGTGGCCGTGCTTAGGCCACGACCCGCATCGTAGATCGACCGCTGCATGCGGCGAAGGCCGTTCTCCAGCGTGGCCACCTCGACCCCGCTCTGGCCAGCGGCGTACTGCAGCTCGCTGAGCGCCTCGACAGACAGCCCGGTGCGCTTGGCCATCTTCGCGACCTGGTCGCCGTATCCGATGAAGAGCTTGGCCGAGGCGACGAGCGGCGCGAGCATGGCCGACCCGAGTGCGGTCAGCTTGAGCCCGAAGTTGCGGATCGAGTCCCCGAAGGCCCGCAGGCGACGCTCGGCCTGGCGAAGCCCGCGCACGAGCTTGCTGTCGTCGGCGAAGAGCTCGAC
>JBGSTE010000678.1:0-7141 GCA_041736655.1 Phycisphaeraceae bacterium
CAAATCACAGAAAATTCCCGGCTCGGCGGGAGCCTCGCCCTCCCCATCAAGGCAACCTCAAGCCAAACCCAGCGCCTTCGCGTCGCGGTCGGACAACATCCCGCCGTCGCTTCGCTCTTTCACCGTGCCGTCGCGCTTCCAGGAACGCTCGCAGGCCGGCTGATCGCGCAGGTCGGCCACGACGATGTAATCACCGCCAAAAGTAAACCGGCTGACGCCGCAGAGGTCCGCGAGGTCGATCGGGTCAAACGCGCTCACGTCTACACCCGTTGGCCGCGGGGCGGTGACGCCCAGGTCCAGCGGGTTGTCGACACCCAGCACCTTCCGCTCGCTCTCCAGGCTCTTCATCACTTTCTCGCGCAGCGTCATCACCATCGGCCAGCCCGCATCGACCGGCACCTTCGCGCAGCCATCAAGCGAAGGGAACGTATCCAGATGCACGCAGGCGTCGCTCTTGTCGTCGGCGTTGTTTAGCGCCAGCCAGGCTTCGTCGGCCGTGTGCGGACAGATCGGCGCGAGCAATCGGATCAGACCCGACGTGATGCGGTAGATCGCCGTCTGCGTGCGCTTCCGCCGTGCGCTGTTGAGCGCATCGCAGTACAGCCGGTCCTTGACCGCGAACAGGTACACCGCGCTGAGCGTGTCGTTGCAGAAGTTAAACAACAGCCGGCTGATCTCGCGGTAACGGAAACCCGCGTACGCGTCTTTCACCTTCGTGGCCAATTGCACGTACTCGCCCATCGCCCACGCATCGATGCTGCCCGCGTCTGTCGTGGTCCATTCGTGCGCATCGGTTTTTGCATGAAACCCATCGAGATTACTCAAGAGGAAGCGCAGCGTGTTGCGGACCTTGCGGTACTCTTCGCCGGCGAGCCTGAAGAACTCAAGGTCCACCTTGATGTCGTTGTCCGTGTTCAGCGAGCAGACCCACCACCGCGCGACGTCGGCCCCGAACTGCTTCATCAGCTCGTCGACCTTCAGCGCGTTACCGCTGGACTTACTCAACTTCTTGCCGTCCTTGTCGACCATGAAGCCGTGCGTGAGCACGGTCTTAAAGGGCGACACGCCATGCAGCGCAACGCTAGGCAACAGCGAGTGCTGGAACCACCCGCGGTGCTGGTCCGAGCCTTCGAGATAGAGGTCGGTCGGATACGCACCCTCCGCCGCTTGCGGCTTAGCCTGCTTGTTCCCCCATCCCCGGCCCGAACGCATCACCGCGTTCCACGACGAGCCTGACTCGAACCAGACGTCGAAGGTGTCAAAGCCTTTGCGCAGCGTCGAAAGCGCCTGGGCGGGGGAGCTTAAGTTCCCCTGCCTGAGCCACTGGGGCGCATCGCGATCGGTTTGAACATCGTAAGTCTCGAGCAACACTTCCGGGGGCGCGACGAACCACGCGTCGCTGCCGTGCTTGCCAAAGGCCTCGGCCACCGCGCGGACACTCGCAGGCGTGAGCAACGGTTGCCCCTCAATTCCGGGGGGCGGATAAAACGCGGGGATCGGCAGGCCCCAACTGCGCTGGCGCGAGATGCACCAGTCCGGCCGGGACTCGAGCATGCCACGCATACGGTTTCGGCCCCAGTCGGGCAGGAAGTGGATGCGGTCAGACACTTCTTTCAGGGCGGCATCACGCAGCGTCACGGGACGCTTCGCGTCGCCCGCTACACATTCGAACGGTTTATCCACACCCACAAACCACTGCTCGGTTGCGCGGAAGATCACCGGCGTCTTGCCACGCCAGTCGTGCGGATAACTGTGCATGAACTTGTTGGCATGAAACAGGTGCCCGCTCGCTTTAAGATGATCGACGACCATCTGATTGGCTTTGAAGACATGCTTGCCACGCAGCCAGTCGGGCACGGTGTCGTCGAACGTGCCGTCGGCGCGGACCGGGCAGTAAACCTCCAGGCCCTCGCGTAGTCCGGTCTGATAGTCCTCGACGCCATGCCCCGGCGCGGTGTGGACCAGGCCTGTGCCGTCTTCGAGGGTGACGTAGTCAGCGCAGACAACTCCCCGCTGGCGTCCATCCTCAATGAATGGATGCTCATATACGACTACATTCGCAAGTTGCTCACCCTTGAACACTCGTTCTGGTTCTGTAACCGATTCGCCAACCATGCCGAGCACTTTGGCGGCTAGCTCCACTGCGAGAACAACTTTTTCGCCTGTTGAGAGTTTGTAAATGCCGTATTCAAACCTTGGATGAACAGCAACTGCTAAGTTTGCTGGTAAAGTCCAAGGAGTTGTTGTCCAAATCATCAACTTACAACCGAGCAGAGCGTCCAGACCTAAATCAGCCAACGCCATGCCAGTCATATAGATCTCAAACATCACATACACGCTCGTATCTTCCCGGTCGTAATACTCCAGCTCCGCCTCGGCCAGGGCGGTCTGGTTGTCGATCGACCAGTGCACGGGCTTGAGTTGGCGGAACACCAGGCCCTTCTCAACTAAACCCGCGAAGACTTCGATGACGCCGCGCTCGTACTTGGGCAGCATCGTCAGGTACGGGTCTTCGTAGTCGGCCATGGTCAGCAGGCGCTGCATCTGGCCCTTCTGGAGCTTGACGAATTTTTCCGCGTAGGTCTTGCACTTTCGGCGGATCGCGATGGGCTCCATCTCGCGCGCTTGCTCGCCGAGGTCCTGCATGACCTTGTGCTCGATGGGCAGGCCGTGACAGTCCCAGCCGGGCGTGTAGGGGCAGTCGAGCCCAAGCATGGACTGCGAACGGACGACCAGGTCCTTGAGGACTTTGTTCAGGAGGTGGCCGAGGTGGATGTCGCCGTTGGCATAGGGCGGGCCGTCGTGGAAGATGAAGGGCTCGGCGCTCTCGGCTTGCCGCTTAGCGCGCAGCTTGCCATACACATCAAGCTGTTCCCACCGCTTGATGGACGCGGGCTCGTTCTGCACGAGGTTGGCCTTCATGGGGAAGGCGGTCTGCGGCAGGTTCAGCGTTTTCTTGTATCGCTTAGGGTCTTGTACGTTCGCGTCGGTCATGGTTTGCTCTTGCTAATTGCTGATGGCTGAAAGCTGAAAGCTCAACAAAAAACCCCCACCTTGCGGCAGGGGTCGTGGGGTTCAAGGATAAACGCCCGCCCTACCGCTGGTCAGGGTTGGTAATGATAATCGCGATGATGATCGGGGCGTGCTTCATGGCTGGAGAGTATATCGGCGGGATCATTGGCTCGCTTTGAGGCTTGGCGAAATCTCAACCCTTCGCTCCTTGTCGGCGAGAACCACATCGTAGGCGTCTTCCATCGCGCGGATTAGATCGACTTGGTTGGAAATGGCTGCCTGATGCGTCATCGCTAGATAAGTGTGGTGTTGCTTGGCGCTTACCCCCAACTCGTTGGCGATCGCGTCGCCCCATCGACGGAGTTTTTCCATTTCTACAATTTCGGAAAAAAGATGGACATTTGAGCTTTCAATCTGACCTTGCATGAGGGTTCCCATCGCCCCTTCACCGGGCGTACCGGAGATCGATGGCCCACTGGCTTCGGATTCTATATACAGCCCCGAACGGTCCCGTGTTAATCCGTCGGGGTTGATAAACCGGTGCAGTTCGACCTCGCCGATCGCACTCGTTGTGTTGTCAGGCATGATGACAGTGAACTCGCCGTTGGACGAAACGAAGATATCCACTGCGTCGTCCGGGATCGTGATCCCGTCTGCCAGCCGCGAGCCCTGTGCATTGCCAAGCACCAGTTCCCCGTCGCGGTTCACAAAAAAACTGCCGACGCGCGTGTAGGCAAAGCCACCGCCCTTGTCTGAGTCGATCCCAACCCGGAAGAAGCCTTCGCCGTTGATGAACAAGTCCAGGCTACTGTTGGTGATAATTGGATTCCCTGACGTCCAGTCGGTTGAGACGGTTGGGCTGGCTTGATTTTCAATAAATGTTGGTCGCAGGGCCTTGTAGGCGTTTGTGTTTATGTTCGCAATATTGTTGGCAGTGATCTCCATAGCGGTATGGATGCCCTTAAGTTTTTCTTGCAGGACAGCTTGTCCGGGCGAGTCGATAGCCTTCACCGCGATGGGCGCTTGGCCATAGTAGTGGTAGTGATTGATGGTGCAGCCGGCGAGGGCTAAAGCGAATACAGGGATGATAAACAGGCGAGCGATTTTCATGGCGTCGTCCTTGACATAGAAAAACCGGGCACATCCATGCGCCCGGTTTAGATTCGGCTTTTTCTTTGGATTTACTTGATTTCGACTGCCGGGATGATCCAGTCCCAGGTCGGGCGGGTGGTGTTGTCTTCGAGCGTCAGACCGGCGGTGTTCATGGGGTGGATGCCGTGCTGGTCGTTCTGTGTGGTGGCGATGGACTTGACGGTTGTGCGGGCGATCGGCGTGACTTCGCCATCGTCGGAGAGGCCGTTGGTGTTGCGGTCGTGCCAGAGGGCCAGACCTTTGAGTTCGTCGCCGGCGAGTTGTCCGTCGCGGTTGTCGTCGAGTGCGTCCAGTGCGCGGTAGCCGTCGGAGAAGAGCATGAAGAAAGTCATGTTGCCAAAGAGTTGTTTGCCGCTGGTGATTTGGCCGGTGTTTTCCGGGTCCCAGACGAGGATGGCGGTGTCGGGCTTGACCCAGGGGCGTTCCTCGGCGGTGCCGTCGGCATCGAGATCGAACTTCACGGTCTTGCCGGTGGCGATGAGGTCATCGAGCGAGCTTGGAGCATCGCCCTCGACGCGGAAGACGATGGGCGTGATGGCCATGGGCTTGCTGTCGATGGTCTTGATGTCTTCCTTGATTTGTTCGGCGACCTTGTCGTCGGTGAGTTTGAGCTTGTACGTTTCAACCAGGCGAAGGGCCGCGTTTCCCGCTTCGTAGGCGACGGGATAAAAGGGCAGGAAGACGCTGTCGACCTTGATCGCCTCGTCGCGGTCCATGTGGTAGGCGGCGAGGTTGTGTTCGAGCGCTTCGCCGGCGTACATCCTGGTGAAGTCGGGTTTTTCTTCGTCGGGGCCGAACTCTTTGTGTGTCAGCGTGTCGGCCGGGCCGATCTTCTCGGCGACGGGGATGGCCTGTTCAAAGATGCCGGCGATGCCGAGGCGGTAGAGCGCGTTCTTCTCATCGAGCTTGATGGCCTTGCGGAAGGAAGTGATCGCGGCGCGGGCGTGTTCGAGGGCTTTTTCTTCACTGATCTTTTCGCCTTTGGCCTGGCCGTATTGTCGAGGGTCGACGAGGTTGGGCAGTTTCGTTTCGCTGCCGGCGTCGTTGGCGCAGACCGCATCAAGCCGGGTGACGAAGGCCACGTAATGCACGCGCGCAAGCAGGTAGTGGGCCTGGGCGTCTTCGGGTTTTTCTTTGAGGTACGCGGTGAGGTTCGTGATCAGCCGGTCTGCGGGCACACTGGGGCTTGGCGCAAAGAGGGCAAACGCCGGGCCAGCGACGAGCAGGCTCAGCAGGGCCAGGAGCGGGAAAAGGGCGAAAAAGCGTTGTTTTTGAGGCATGTTGGGGTTCTCGGTCGGGTTCGTGTCTCTCTTAGACGCGGCCGGGGCGGAGGAGTTCCATCAGCGGGCCGGACAGGTTGGTAAAGGCCTTGGCGGGGATGCTGACGGTGTCCCACTTGGCTGAGCGGTCGCGCATGTGCTGGGCGTAGTCGCGCAGGCCGATGGCGATGACGGCATACCAGCGGTCGCCGTATTCAAAGACCTCGTGAAAGAGCGCGTCCGGCGGCTGGGCGTCGCACCAGAAGAGAAAAGCAAACGCCGGCTCAAAGCCCTGGCCGAAGATCTCCGCCCACTTGGTCAGCGAGTCGACATCGTCGCGGGTGACCCAGTTCTGCAGGGCGCGGCCGGTGCTGCCCGAATGCTTTCTGCCCTTGACGTCGATCAAGAGGTTGGGCCCGTGATCGCTGTAGACGACAAAATCAAAACTCTTGAGCTTGGTGGGCAGGGTTTGTGACCTGCGGTCGCCGGTCAGCGCGCGCTTGGCTTCATCGACCGCGACATAGGGGATCGTGTTGGCACGCAGGTAGTGCTCAAAAGCGCGGTCGTAATGGAACCGGCGGTTGGCCATAGTTCCAGTGTATCGCGAAGCCCACGCCTTGACGGCGTGGGCTTCCAGACATCAAGCGGGGTCAACCCAGCATCTTTCTCACCGCAATCTCTCGGCCAACTCGTCGATCGCGACCGTGACCTGTTCGCCGGTGGTCAAGTCCTTGAGCGAGGCCTGGCCATGGGTGACGGCGTCGTCGAGGATCACCGCGAATCGGGCCCGGCACTGCTCGGCGTCTTTCAACAGCTTGCCGATCTTTCGGCTCTGCTTGTAGTTCATGCGGGCGTGCAGGCCGGCCCTGCGGAGGCTCGACACGATACTGTGCAGCAGCGTGTCGCCGGTGTCGGAGACCGACATCACGTACACATCCGGCTGGGGCCCGAGCGCTGCGGGCAGGAGCTTTTCATCTTCAAGCAGGTTGGTGAGCACGACGTCGCCCATGCCAAAGCCCACGGCCGGGGTCGGCGGACCATCGAACAACTCGATGAGCTTGTCGTATCGTCCGCCGCCGCCGAGCGCGCGTTCCTTGCCGGTGGTCACGTGCAGCTCGAAGACCATGCCGGTGTAGTACGCCAGGCCACGCACGATGCCCAGGTCATAGACACACCACGGCGCGAGGCCGAAGTTTTGCAGCATCGTGTCCAGCGCCCGCAGGTCTGTCAGTTCGTCGTCCACGCCCGCCGCCTCGCGCAGCGCATCGACCTGGCCGATCGCATACGTCCGGCTGCACATCGCGTCAAAGCGGCGGACCTGTTCGTCGCCCAGGCCCAGCGCTTTGGCCTTATCTGCAAAGACTTCCGCCGGCATCTTCGACTTGCCATCCAGGAGCGCAAAGGCGCTGCCCAATTGTTCACTTGGTACGCCCAGCGAAGTGAGCACCTGCCGAACGACTTCGCGGTGGCTGAGCCTGACCTTGACCTGTTCGGAGCTGATGCCCAGTTCCGCGAGCAGGGCGACGGCCACGGCGATGACTTCCGCGTCGGCGATCGGGCCCGCTTCGCCGAGCATGTCGATGTTCCACTGGTCGAACTCGCGCAGTCGGCCGCGCTGGGGTTTCTCGGCCCGGCAGAGGTTGGGCGTGCAGAACCACTTGATGGGCTTGGGCAGGCCGTTGGCACGGGCCGCGACCATCCGCGCGAGCGTCGGCGTG
>JBGSTE010000688.1:0-2989 GCA_041736655.1 Phycisphaeraceae bacterium
CTTCCGGGGGTGAGAGTAGAATCGTGCATGTCGGGTCTCCTTGGGTAAGAGGTGATCTTCGCAACGAGCGTTGCCTGGGACACATTGTGATCCCGTCAGACGCCCGCCGGGAGACCCGGCTTTCATAGTTTCTTTTCCGTCCGTCTCCCCTTTTCCGTCTCTGGGCACATACACCAGGTGAGCCGAAGAAGAAATGGACACGCTATTGAAGCGGGTGATAGCTGATGAAAAATATTCTGACAAACTGTATTTTTTTCTTCGTCGTTGGATGTTCTACAATTTCTCCTTGCGACAAGGATATAGCTGTCAATGATTATCAGGGCTTGATTATTCCAAATATCAAGGAGTATTTAGACAGAAGATCCACGATCTTGCCAATAGATTCTCACCAAAAAGCGAGTTTGGCTGCGCTCTATGCTGGCTGCGATTACGGAGACTGGTATCTATTTATACCAATATATACGCCAGATCACGAAGTATTTCTCAAAGATATTAGCCGTTATGTAGTTTCACTGAAAATTGGTGAGCTACAAGGATTCAATGATCCTAACAATGCGATTAAACATCTTCAGTTTGCCACAGCTCTGAGTACCCTTGATATAAATGGCCTACCTATATCGGCGAGTGGCATCAAATATTTATGGGGATTACCTCATCTTAGTGCTATAAATTTATCTAACACCAAAGTAGGGGATGGAGATATTGATAGCTTGATGATGATTGAAACTTTGAAAAAAATCAAAATTGATGGAAGTCTATTGACTGACGAAGGCATTAAAGAACTACGTATGCGTGCCCCAGAAATTGAGATTCTGAACTAAGAACGTGTACGCCTCAGAAAAAGGGACGGTCCCTGTTATTACCCCAGCCTTCAGCAATCAGCAACCAAAAACATCCCCCGAAGCCCACGGCGAGCCCGCTTTGGGGCTCGCCGTGGGTCCGCCCCACAAAAATCCCAAACCCCACCCTTGGTATTAAAGCACCCAACAGTAAAATACCCCCATGCCCGTGATGAACCCATCACAACCCGCCCGCCACACCGCCAACACGCTCGCCAGCGACACGCAGCCAACCCCCGATCAGCGTCAAGACATAACCGCCGCGTCACCACGCGGGGGCGAACCGACAACCCACCGACGAATCGAGCCCGTTCAAAAAACGCGAAGCATCATGGCGATGACCCGTTTCAGACAGCACACTCCATGGGGTTGCAAAGCCGTCACCCCGGCCATCCACCCGAATCTTTTAAGGCCATGGCTTGGAGATACAGGATTTGATGTAATTTGGCTTGACAGAGCGAGATTATAAGGAGCGGTCAGATGTACACGATGATTGTAAGTTTATTGACAGTAGTTTCGTTAAATGCAAATCCTGCAATTGATGACGCGTCAGATTTCAGATATTGGGTACATGGCGTTGAAGGTGTTGGAGGTAGACCGGTAATTATATTTAACATTTCAGTGAAAGAACGTCCAAGGTTTGTTAACTATATTTCTCAAAGCGCCGGGCCGGGAAGCACTGCGTATCTTATGGATGACAATCCGGAAAAATCTATCTATCGTAAACTTGCTGACAGTATATATGTCTTGGCTATATCGAACGAAGGCGAGGCAGGTTTTATTTTGGTTGACAAAAATCTTAACAAGCTTTCTGATCAGGTTTTTGTAGGGTTTTATGGCGACATACATGAAGAGGTAATAACGGCAGCAACTGCCAAAGGCTTGGGTTTGTATAATATTTCAAATAGATGGATTATTGAACCCGGACAATATTTCTTAGGCCGAGTAAGTGAAGGTCGGGTGTTTGTGCTTGATACGAAACAAGATCGTTGGAGCTTTTTCAATTGTGCTGGAGAGCAAGTAACTGATTGGGTAAGCCCATACTTGAACTATACTGTTCCGAGTTTTAGTTCAGGAGTTTGTGTCTATACATCTAGAGCAGGTATTCGCGCGGTAGATCGGAACTTTGCGGAGTTGTTCTCGTTGAAAGATGCGATTAATGTCTCCAACTTCAACGATCAGGGAATTGCCCGTGCCGAGACCAGAAATCATTTGGCGCCCAATAGTCGCGTGACCGCTCCATCACTGATGGGATATATCGCGCTGGACGGAGAATGGGTTATCGAACCGAAGTTTGCATCGGCTGGTTTTTTTATCGAAGATTTAGCTCCTGTCAGTTACGGATCAGGCTGGAGTGTAACGTCGGTAGGGCAGTGGTCATATAGTCCAGTCCATGAAGATGTAAAAAAAGTGGATCAAATGTGGGGCTTCATAGATCGTAAAGGCGATATCGTGGTTCAATTTAAATACGATCAAGTTCAACATTTTTCGGAAGGCTTGGCCGCAGTTCGTACCGGCGATCTGTGGGGATATATTGATAAACACGGCAACGAAGTGATAAAGCCGCAGTTCGAAGATGCGGATCGATTTCAAAGGGGATATGCAGTTGTTCGCCCTGCAAATTCAAAAGATAGTCGTAAGCATGTTCTAATCGATACACAAGGCAATTACATCATTGAATTTGAGTTACCCAACTATTAGACCGGCGGGTGCCCGGGGAGCAGGCTCGGCGACCGCCCGGAACAAATCTTCTTGATCGCATCAACACCAGTTCGTTCCGTGGGTTCGCGGGCTCAACCCCGGCCATACGGGGCTTGGTGAAAATGAGAGCCCATCACCCAGCTACGGAATAAATACGCGGACGGGCCACTTGACATCGGGGGCCGGGCGGCGAATACTCAGACGCTTCGATTGATATTTTCGGGCAATCACAAGGAACTTGAACCATGATGAAGCAGCCGACCCTCGCCGTCCTGATCCTGTCTGTCGTGTGCTTGGGTGGCTGCGACAACCCCGCGGACTCGACTTACTCCGCTGAAGCGTCGGACGCGAAGGAAGTGACCCCCGCGGAGAAGCCGGCGGATGCGGTGACGATCCAGCTCACCGGCGAGAACACCACCCTCGAGTGGACCGGCAGCAAGCCGACCGGC
>JBGSTE010000706.1:0-7300 GCA_041736655.1 Phycisphaeraceae bacterium
GATCGGCCCGCGCTCGATCAGCGCCACCTCCACCGGCGCCGCCTGCTGGGACTGCCGCTGCGACATCGCCTGCGGATCAGCAGCCCTCGCCTGCATCACGCGCAGTACCACCGCCCCGCAGAGCGCTACGGCCAGCAGGCCGGTAATCAGGATGATGACGATGCGCTTTTTCAAACTCAGCTTCTTTGCAAGGCGGCTACACAGGGACGCAAACAAGCGCCGGAAATAACGCGCTTACGTACTAATATAGTCCTAAAAGGTCCCGGCGACCCCGAATCAACACCAAACCCCCCGCGCATCGCACGCGACACGCCGGCCCGGTCACGCCCGTCACCGCTCCCGGCCTGGAACCGGGGTTCGATATCGCGTTTTCGACCGCCCACATCAATCGCGGGGTTCTTCCGCAGCCGCGGTATCCGGCAGATTCAAAGGCTCGTCATCGAGCACATGCCGACCCTGGCCCCAGCGATACAGGGCGTGAAACAGGCCGTTGACCGCCAGCACCGCCAACAACGCCAGAACCAACGGCCAGCCCGTGACCCCTTCATCCACAACGGTCCAGAAGAACTGCGCGATGCAGAGGATCGACACGAACACCAGCGTCGGCGTACGCGAGATGAGGTTGACCACGATCGCGCCAAACGGCGCACCGAGCGCCACCACCGGTGCCGCCGCCAACCAGTTGGCAAACACCTCCGGGTCCACGTAGTACCTCGCCGGATCGGCACGCGAGAGCAGCACGTTCGTCGCGATGCCCACCAGCGAGGTAAAGGCCATGAGCACGACCGAGGTCGGGATGGCGATCTTCAGGTCGGCCTTGTAGAGCAGGACGAGGACGGCGTAGATGATCATGTCGATGCCCACACCCGTGAGCGACGCGACGATCCCGCCGGTGATGCCGATGGCCAGCCCGATGGGCCGGTCCCACGGCTGCCAGCGCGCGGACTCGCCCTGGGCCGCGACCAGCTCGCGCATCTTCATCAGGTGCATGATGCCAAAGCTCGCCCAGATGATGGCGAAGGTGAGTTTGACGGCCAGGTCCGGCACATGAGGCGCGATGAAGGCCGCGCCCAGCGGCGTGCCGATCAACGCACCGAGTATCGCCGGGCGAAGCAGCAGCCAGTCCAGCGGCCGACGGGCGCAGAAGATGTAGATGCTCGCCGAGACCATGCCGATCGACTGCACCGCCAGCGCGAAGTTTCGGCCCAGCGCCCCGGGCAGATCAAAGAGCAGCACGAGGATCGGAAAGCCCACGGTGCCCCCGCCCATCGGCGTGGAGCCGGCGACGTACGACCCGAACGCCATGGCCAGCGCGATAGGCCAGTGCGACCGCACCGTCTGCCCGTGATCGCCCATCATCACAATCAACAGCCAGAGAGCATAAAACCCCGCCAACCAAAGCGTAAAAGGCCAGTAACGCCAGATCCTTGTTGGGGACATAAAAACTCCGGCAGGTATCGTATCCAGCCGGGCAATCGTTAGCGACAACACTTGGTCTAAGCGCCCGGGCCGTAGACTTCTTGGCGCCGGCCATGGCGATCTTCATTTGATTTGCCTTCTGCTTCACGGCCGCACCAGGCACGGGGATCAACAGCGCGGAGATGCCCGAACGCTGTATCAAATCGTTACCATTTGGCCGTAATGTCCGGGGTCAGCCAGCCGTCTCGTGGCTATGCAAACCCTGTCGTTCAAGGCCTGTCCCATGATGTCTCGTTTATCGCGCGTGTTCCCTTGCTTGCCGATGGGCTGTGGGTTGTTGATGCTCCTGGCGCTCGTGGTGGGTACTGCACGGGCTGAGGACCAGCCGCCCGCGTCGATTGCTGCGGAGACGATCGCCGCGCTACGCACGCAGCTCACTGAAGCGACCGAAGCGCCCTCGACGGCAAGGCAGAAGCTTGCCCTGCGCCGGGTTGTCCGTGAAGCCGAGGCGCTGATCCAGAAGAGCCCGACAGCGCCGAATCGTTTCGAAGTCATGGAGGTGATGTTCCGTACGCAGTTGGCGCTGTTTCAGTTGGAGGCGGATGACGCCAGTCGCCAGGCGATCCTTCAGACATGCGCGATGCTTGTGCAGGCGCCTGACGAATACGCCCTGTTGCGATGGGATGCGGACCTTCTGTTGTCGCAGTCACAAGTCGCGCGACAGGGCGGCGACGCGAAGCAGCGCGCCCGGATGCTGCGCGAGCTGGTGGAGCGCTATCTCGGCACGTCGGCAGAGACAAAGGCGGTGCGTACCACGATGGTGCTGGCTTTGGAAGTCGGCGAGTCCGGGCTCATCGAATACCTGGACACGCTCATCAACGAGCAGTTCGCCGGCGACCTGGCGATGATCGCGTACAAGCGGGAAAAGCTGCCGGAGCGGGTCTTTGGCGTGACGCTCTTTGCGGACCTGCGCGACGCGAAGGGCAACACGGTGCGTTTCCCGTCGGACGGCTTTGGGACCACGACGGCTCTCTTTTTCTGGTCCAACGACGAACAGGGCCAGGCCAACCTCAAGGAAATCGCCGAGGTACTTAAAACGAATCCCCCGGCCCCCGAACGACGGCTGGTGATCTACAGCGTCAACCTCGACGCGTTGCCCGATGCCGGCGAATCGATCCTGCGACAGCACGGGCTGGACTGGCCCGCGCTGCACCTGCCCGGCGGGCGCACCAGCCTCATCTACCAGGCCTACGCCCGCGTCGACCCTAAGTTCGTGACCGTCAGCCCGACGGGGATCGCCTCGCTGTTCCTGACCGGCGGGAACATGGACGGCAAAGGGTTTGAACGCTGGATCGGCTCCTCAACCGCGCGGGACTGGGTCGATCCTTACTACTGCAACACGCTCCAGTCGCTGGCCAGCGCAGAGTTCCTGATCCTCGACTCGTGGGACAAGTTCGACCCGGCGGTGCCGCCGGAGCTCTTGGCTCTGTCGTCCGACGTGGCGGTGGACAAGCCGCTTCTGAATCGAACGGACAAGTCCGTGCCCGAGGCGACGGCCCGCGCGATCCAGGCCTGCTTTCTTCCGCCGCCCAGGCGCTACAACGCGTCTTATGAAGAAGTCATCGCGGGCTATCAGAAGGCCCAAGAACTCTGCGAACAAGCGATCAAGGCGCATCCCGATGCGCCGGACCTCTGGATGATCCGTAACCGGCGGATCGTTGCGCTGATGGGGTTGTGGAAGGTCAAGCTTGACAATCACTATCTCAACGAGGCGGCGGCCGAGGCGCAGGCGGCTTTAAACGCCGGCTACCCCGCAGGTGCCGACGCGGTCGCCCGGCTGTGCCTGGCCCGGCTAGCCGTGCGCGAGCCCGGCGCCGACGTCGGGCAAGTGATCCGCAGCCTTGTACAGACAAAAGAAGGTGAGCAGCCCGCCGCGCCCGCGATCGCTGTTGCGGCCCTACTCGCGATGGAGCTCGGGGACCGCGAAACGTACGCCCGGATGCGCCAGATGCTTCTTGAGCGGCATGGCAACGAGCCGATGCTCTGGCCGCTGACCGCGTTCATGCTCGATCGCTACTACCGTTACTGGCTTTATCAGATCCCTTTTGTCTCCGGCCACCTCTACTCTTACCGCGAAGCGCACGGCATCAGCAGTTTTGAAACCGATCCCTCCGTGCGACACTTTGACGTGCCTCTTCAATCACTCGATAACCAGGCGGTTCGGCTGCCCGAGCAGGGCAAAGACCAATGGAACCTGATCCGATTCATCTTGCCCGAGCACATCGCCCGGCTCAGCGACAGGCCCGACCCCTTTGCCGTCTCACGCCCGTTAAGCGACATCCGTATCATTGACGTCATCCTCAGCGA
Organism: Phycisphaeraceae bacterium; assembly: GCA_041736655.1. GTDB lineage: Bacteria > Planctomycetota > Phycisphaerae > Phycisphaerales > Phycisphaeraceae > JAHQVV01. Next base: position 3,787 of record JBGSTE010000706.1, read on the forward strand.
AGACACCTCGGCCATCCGCGACGAACTGGCTAAGCGCAAGACACCGCCTTACTACCCGGTGCTCTGCGTGTCCGACGCGGTGCGCGACACGATCGACCGCAAGTTCGGCATGCGGCACGGCGGTCGGGGGCTGGGCATGCTGATCTTGAGGCCCGACGGCTCGGTGGCGTTGGCGGCGTCGGCGTTGACGCACCAGGGGATGGATCGAGGCGGAGAGATCGTGCCCGCGGTGTTCTTACAGCAGGACGAGGCCGCGGTTGACCGGGCGCTGTCCAAGGGAGACCTTGAAGAAGCCAAGCGCCTCGCCTTCGCCAACGCGCCGGCCGCGGATCAACCCCTGCCGGGCTCAAAGCTCGCCAATGAGCACCTCCGTGCCAGGGCAAAGGTTTATGTGGCGATGGGGGACTTGAAAGCGGCGCTAGCCGATGTTGAATTCGTGCATGGCCGACTCATGGAGCACGCCGGCGTGATGGGGATGCGCACCACGGAACTCGACGAGATCGAAGAACTGCGCGACCGCCTCCTCAAAACGTCGGGACAGGGTCAGTGACAACCGCGAGCCCAAGGCGGGCCCCGCTACGCTAGACCGAGTTAAAATCATGTGTAGCGGTTTGGCTCCCTCTCCCTCCTAGGGAGAGGGCGGGGGTGAGGGTCGGTCGTATAACGGACCACGGTTTTTTCCTTAATTTCTTAGTGAATTTAACGCTGGACCCTCACCCCAGCCCTCTCCCTGAGAGGGAGAGGGAGCATGACAGGCTGCTACATCTGACTTCAATCTGCTCTGGCGATCAACGTGTAAGTGTTGAGCATGCGGGCTTGATAGCCAATCATCAATAAACGCAAGAAAAACAACGGGAAGGAACGCGCCATGGACAACCAGAACCCTATCAAGATGAGTCGTCGGGGCCTGATCAAGGGCTTTGGCATCGGGGCTGCGGCCCTCGGTGGCTTGGGCGTGACGCGATCGCTCCTGGCTGACGACCTTCCGCGCGACGCCAACGGCAACGTGATCCCCGGCTTCGGTGAAGAAGACAAGCACACGCGGACCGAGATCGTTCAGAACGCGGGCAAGTGGGAGCCGAAGTCCGATCGGCGGATCAAGGTCGGCATCGCCGGCCAGGGCCTGTGCAACTTTGGTGGCGCGTTTTTCTATCAGAACCACCCGAACGTCCAGGTCGTCGCTGCGACGGACCTGGACCCCGACCGATGCGCGAACCTGGCCAAGACGGTAGGTGCGAAGAAGACGTACACCTCCTGCGAGGAGATGATTAAGAACGACAAGGACATCGAGGCGATCTACATCGCGACCGATGCGCCAAGCCATGCCCGCCTGGCGATCATGGGGCTCAGACACGGGCTGCACGTGTGCTCGGCGGTGCCGGCGGTGTTTGGCTTTGAGGCGTTGGAAGAGGCGGACGCGTTGTTCGAGGCTGTGAAAGAAAGCGGCAAGAAGTACATGATGAACGAGACATCGACCTTCCACGCCGAGCTCTACGCCTTGCGGATGCAGTACCAGGCCGGCGCGCTGGGCAAGCTCATCTACTCCGAGGGCGAGTACTACCACGACAAGGTCGGCACGCTGGCGGGCTACAACCCCAGGACCGGCAAGGTCGATGCGTTCGGCTGGCGCAGGGCTGTGCCGCCGATGTGGTACCCCACACACGCGACGGCGTACTACGTCTCGGTCACCGGCGGCGGCAGGCTCACCGAGGTGTCGTGCGTCGGTATGCCCAGCGCTTACGAAGAATTCAAGGAAGCAGCCAATCAGTACAAGAACCCGTACGGCACACAGGTCGCGCTCTTTAAGACCAGCGAGGGCGGCATGTCTCGCATGGCGATGAGCTGGGACATGCAAAACGCCCACGGCGAACAGGGCCGGGTCTACGGACAAAAACCCCAGAACAAAACGATCAACACCGCACGCCCGCCGATGCCCCCCGATGTCGGCGGCGGCGGTCACGGCGGCTCGCACGGCCAACTGACCTGCGACTTCATCGAGTCCATCCTGCTGGACCGAAAGCCCATCGTCGATATCAGCGAGGCGCTGAACATGACCCTGTCCGGCGTCATCGCACATCAGTCTGCGCTCAAAGACGGCGAGTGGATGAAGGTCCCGCAGTACAAGCTCTAAGCGCGGCAAGGCCAATCCCGGGCAGGCCGAGCGATTGAACGCGATACCGTAAATCTCTTACAGGCTATCACAAGCTGCTGATTAAAATTTCAACCGCCTGAGCCGATCACCTGCCGGACCGCCTGCGCGAGTCTTGCGATGCCTTCGCGGATCTGCTGGACCTTGGGCACGCCCACGGCCAGTCGGATCGCGTGACTCGGGGCGACGCGCGTCGGGTCGTTGGGGTAGCAGTACACGCCGGGCACGAAGAGCACGCCCTGTTTGATCGCGTGGCCAAAGAGTGGGCCGTGCCTGGAGGTGTCCACCGCCTCGGGCAGCGTCAGCCAGACATACAGCCCGCCGGTGGGTCGGGTCCACGACACGCCGGGGATGTCCGCGAAATGTTCATCCAGCGCATCGAGCGTCGCCTGGATTTTCGCCGCGTAGGCTCTGCACAGGACTTCGATGTGCTGATCGAACACGCCGGTGGCCATGGCCCGGCTGAGGATGTGCATGTTGAAGTTGCTTGAGCCGAAGTCCCGGCCGCCCTTACTGAGTTTCACGGGCTCGACGAGGTCGCGTGGCAAGAGGCCGTAGCCGGTCTTGAGTCCCGGGCTCAAGGGCTTGCTGAAGGTCTGGCAGAGCGCGACGTACTGGTTGTCCTTGTCCAGTAGTTTCATCGAGTGCGGGGCCTGGCCGGTGTAGGTCAATTCGCGGTAGGCGGCGTCTTCGACGATGACGATCCGGTGGCCGGCCAACTGCGAGTAGTGGTGGACGATGTCGAAGATCTGCCGGCGACGTGCCGCGCTGAGCGTGATGCCCGTGGGGTTCTGGTGGTAGCTGACGAGGTAGACAAACTTGACGCGGTGCATCTGACCCGCGGCATAAAGGCCCGCGAGCAGGCGGTCGAGTTTCTCGGCCACCATGCCCTCTTCATCGAGCTCCACCGCGCGGACCGTCGCGCCAAACGCAGTCAGGCCCGAGGTGTAGACGAAATAGCTGGGCCAGCCGGCGATGACGATGTCATCCGCATCCAGCAACACCTCGGCCAGGATATTCAGGAGCTGCTGGCTGCCGGTGGTGACGACGATGTCATCGGCGCTACCGGGCAGTTCGGCTTCGGTCACGCCATCGAGTCGCGCCAGGTGTGTAAAGAGTTGCTTGCGGAAGGTGGAGAAACCCTCGGTCGTGCCGTACTGGAGTGCGGCCCGTGCGCTGGCGGGGTCGCCGAGGATCTGCTGGATGAGCGGCGCGATCGCCTGGGCCGGCAGGGTGTCGTAATCGACGAGCCCCGCGGCCAGCGAGATGAGGGCCGGGTCCTCGAGCGCCATCCTGACGAGCTCACTGATCGGCTGCTCGGCGGCGTGGCGTGCAGCGCGGGAGAGGGAAAGGGGCAAGAGTTGA
>JBGSTE010000725.1:0-1966 GCA_041736655.1 Phycisphaeraceae bacterium
GCGTCGCCCGCTACACGTGATCACGCCACTTCGTACGTATCGCCCGCATTAAAGAGCGCATCGAGCGTGCCCGCGCCGCGCTTGGCGATGGCCGAGTCAACCTGCTCTTTGACCAGGTCCTCGTACGTCGGCTTCTCCTCGCGGTACAAGACGCCCAGCGCCTCGGGGAAGTCCGGGTAGTGCAGCTCAGCCAGCATCAACGCCATGGGCTTGTTCGTTTCGTCGTGGAACAAGAGGTCGTCTTCGCTCACACCGTTCTGTCCGACGGTGACGACCTCAGGCCGGCCGCCGACGATTCGCAGGCCCTTGTCCTTATTCACGCCAAAGATCATGGGCTTACCGTGCTCGAGGTACATCACATTGTCGTCCTTCACATCGCGGCCGGTGGCAAAGTCGAACGCGCCGTCGTTGAAGATATTGCAGTTCTGATAGATCTCAACGAAGGACGCGCCCTTGTGCCCCGCGGCCCGCTCAAGCACGCCCACCAGCCCGCGGTCCTTATCCGTCGATCGCGCGACAAACGTCGCCTCGGCCGCCAGCGCCAGCGACAACGGATTGATCGGGTAGTCCAGCGAACCCATCGGCGAACTCTTGGTCTTTTTGCCCGTTTCGGAGGTCGGCGAGTACTGGCCCTTGGTCAGGCCATAGATGCGGTTGTTGAATAAGAGCGCATTGACGTTGACGTTTCGGCGGAGGATGTGCATGAGGTGGTTGCCGCCGATGGATAAGCCATCGCCGTCGCCGGTGACCATCCAGACGGTCAGGTCGGGGTTGGCCATCTTGACGCCGGTGACAAAGCCCGGGGCTCGGCCGTGGATCGTGTGGAAGCCGTAGGTGTCCATGTAGTACGGGAACCGGCTGGAGCAGCCGATGCCGGAGATGAACACGGAGTTCTCCCGCGTCGCGCCGATATTGGCGCAGACCCGCTGCACGGCGTTGAGGATCGAATAATCCCCGCAGCCCGGGCACCAGCGCACGTCCTGGTCGGAGGAGAAGTCTTTGGCTTTGAGGGTCGGGAGGGGTGTGTCAGTGGCCATTTTGATTGATCCACCACATACGTGGTTTAGGGTCTCGGGGTAAAGTCTCAATGCGTTCAATCATGATCACATCGAGGATGTCGAATGTTCCATCCGTTGTGTCGGGGATCACAATGGTTCTAAGATCACCAGAGAACAAAACCTGGTCCGAGCTTTCAATTTCAAATGTACGACCGCTTGGGTAGTACATGCGGAACGGGCGAAATGGCTCGTCTTTGACCAGTTTTTTGAATTCGCTTGGGTTCATTTTGGATCTCCGGAAGTAAATTTATACTGCCAGCGCCTGCGCGTTCACATCCACTTTCCCGTTCAAGGGGTACAGCGCCTCGGCGTCGCCCCATTCGCCGGACAGCATCAACGCGATGGCCTGTTCGATCTCTTCGACGAGGAAGGGCTTGCCCTGGATTTTGTTCAGGCCCCTGGCGTCGACGAGGAACTTGCCGCGGATGATCAGGCGGAGTTGGCCGTTGTTGAGTTCGGGGATCAGCACCTGCTTGTAGCGCTTGAGCACCTGGCCGAGGTTCTTGGGCATCGGGTTGAGATAACGCAGGTGCGCGGAGGCGACTTTCTTGCCCTGGGCGCGGGCGTTGTTGACGGCGGTGGTGATCGAGCCGTAGGGGCCGCCCCAGCCGAGCACGAGGAGGTCTCCGGTCTCATCGCCATTGACGACGATGTCGGGGACCATGTTGACGACGCGCGCCACTTTCTCGGCACGGATGCGGGTCATCAACTGGTGGTTGCCCGGCTCGTAGTTGACGGCGCCGGTGTTGTTGGCTTTTTCGAGGCCGCCGATGCGGTGCTCGGTGCCGGGCGTGCCGGGGAGGGCCCAGGGGCGCGTGAGGTTTTGGTCTCTCGTGTACGGCCTGAAGGCTTCGGTGGGGCGGGCATCCTGCCCGCCGTTTTGCTCACCATTGGCGGGCAGGATGCCC